>NZ_JBUPWE010000023.1:0-95113 GCF_055502615.1 Pseudoduganella sp. jia 9
GGCTCAGATGGCGCGGCGCACCATCAGTTCCTTGATCTTGCCGATCGCCTTGTTCGGGTTCAGGCCCTTCGGGCAAACGTCCACGCAGTTCATGATCGAGTGGCAGCGGAACAGGCGGTACGGGTCTTCCAGGTTGTCCAGGCGCTGGCCGGTGGCTTCGTCGCGCGAGTCGGCGATGAAGCGATAAGCCTGCAGCAGGCCGGCCGGGCCGACGAACTTGTCCGGATTCCACCAGAACGACGGGCACGACGTCGAACAGCACGCGCACAGGATGCATTCGTACAGGCCGTCGAGTTCCTCGCGCTCGGCCGGCGTCTGCAGGCGTTCCTTCTCCGGCGGGATCGAATCGTTGATCAGGAACGGCTTGATCGATTCATACTGCTTGAAGAACTGCGTCATGTCGACGATCAGGTCGCGGATCACCGGCAGGCCCGGCAGTGGGCGCAGGATGATCGGTTCGCTCAGTTCGTTCAGGTTCGTCGTGCACGCCAGGCGGTTCTTGCCGTTGACGTTCATCGCGTCCGAACCGCACACGCCTTCGCGGCACGAGCGGCGCAGGGCCAGCGAATCGTCCACGTCGGACTTGATGCGCTGCAGCGCGTCCAGCAGCATCTTGTCGGTGTCCTTCAGCTCGACCGTCAGGTCCTGCATGTAAGGCTTGGCATCCTTGTCCGGATCGTAGCGGTAAATCTTGAATTTGAGAGTACGTGCCATGTTCTTGCTACCTTAGAAAGTGCGTGCTTTGGGCTTGAAGGTTTCCACCGTCAGCGGCTTGGTGACGACAGGCTTGTACTCCAGGCGGTTGCCTTCGGAGAACCACAGCGTGTGCTTCATCCAGTTGTCGTCGTCGCGGTTCGGGAAATCGCTGTGCGCGTGCGCGCCGCGCGATTCCTTGCGGGCGACGGCCGACGTGATGGTTGCCTTGGCCGTCTCGATCAGGTTGTCCAGTTCCAGCGCTTCGACGCGGGCGGTGTTGAACACCTTCGACTTGTCCTTGAACGACACATGCTTGCGGCGCTCGTCGAGCTTCATGATCTCGTCGAAGCCGGCCTTCAGCAGGTCGTCGGTACGGAACACGCCGCAGTACTTCTGCATCGTGGCGCGGATGTCGTTGGCCACGCCCTGCACCTTTTCCGAACCGGTCGAGGTTTCCAGGCGGTTCAGGCGGTCCATCGCGTAGTCCGACGCGTCCTTCGGCAGGTCCTTGTGTTCCTTCTGCTTCAGGTTCGATGCCACCACGTGGTTGCCGGCCGCGCGGCCGAACACCACCAGGTCGAGCAGCGAGTTCGTGCCCAGGCGGTTCGCGCCGTGCACGGAGACGCAGGCGCATTCGCCGATCGCGTACAGGCCGTTCACGATCTTCTGGCCGCCATCGGCCGACGGTGCCACGACCTGGCCGTGGATGTTGGTCGGGATGCCGCCCATCTGGTAGTGGATCGTCGGCACCACCGGGATCGGCTCTTTCGTTGCATCGACGTTGGCGAACTTGTGGCCGATCTCCAGGATCGACGGCAGGCGCTTCTCGATGGTTTCCTTGCCGATGTGGCGCAGGTCGAGCAGCACGTGGTCCTTGTTCGGGCCCACGCCGCGGCCTTCCTTGATTTCCTGGTCCATCGAGCGCGACACGAAGTCGCGCGGCGCCAGGTCTTTCAGCGTCGGCGCATAGCGCTCCATGAAGCGCTCGCCCTGCGAGTTGATCAGGATGCCGCCTTCGCCGCGCACGCCTTCGGTGATCAGGACGCCCGCGCCGGCCACGCCGGTCGGGTGGAACTGCCAGAACTCCATGTCCTGCAGCGGCAGGCCGGCGCGTGCCGCCATGCCCATGCCGTCGCCGGTGTTGATGAACGCGTTGGTCGATGCGGCGAAGATGCGGCCGGCACCGCCGGTGGCGAAGATCGTCGTCTTCGCCTGCAGGATCATCACGTCGCCGGTTTCCATTTCCAGCGCCACGACGCCGATCACGTCGCCTTCGGCGTCGCGGATCAGGTCCAGCGCCATCCATTCGACGAAGAAGTGGGTGCGGGCGCGCACATTGCGCTGGTACAGCGTGTGCAGCAGCGCGTGGCCGGTACGGTCGGCCGCGGCGCAGGCGCGCTGCACGGCCTTCTCGCCGAAATTGGCCGTGTGGCCGCCGAACGGACGCTGGTAGATCGTGCCGTCCGGATTGCGGTCGAACGGCATGCCGAAGTGTTCGAGTTCATACACGACCTTCGGTGCTTCGCGGCACATGAATTCGATCGCGTCCTGGTCGCCCAGGTAGTCGCCGCCCTTGACGGTGTCGAACATGTGCCAGAACCAGCTGTCTTCGGCCATGTTGCCCAGCGAGGCGCCGATGCCGCCCTGTGCGGCGACGGTGTGCGAACGGGTCGGGAAGACCTTCGACAGCACGGCCACGTTCAGGCCCGCTTCGGCCAGTTGCAGGGAAGCGCGCATGCCGGAGCCGCCGGCGCCGACGATCACCGCGTCGAAGCGGCGTACGGGAATGGAGGATTTGATTGCTGCCACGATTTACACACTCCAGAGTATCTGCACCGACCACACGGCGCACGCGATCAGCCACATGGCCGACGCGGTTTGAATGAGGAAGCGAACACCGACGTTCTTGATGTAGTCCTGGTAGACGCTGACGACGCCGACCCAGGCGTGATAGAACAGGCCGATCAGGGTGGCCAGCGTGAACAGCTTGAACCAGGTCTGGGCGAACAGGCCGGCCCAGCCTTCATAGGAGAAATTGCTGCCGGTGAGGAAAGCCAGCAACAGGACGACGGTGTACACCACCATCACGATCGCGGTGGCGCGCTGCGCCAGGAACTCGCCCAGGCCGTAGTGGGCGCCCACGACGAGGCGCTTCGGTCCGATATTGTTTTTCATGGCTTAGAACACTCCGAACAGTTTCAGGGCAACCAGGAAGGTCACGGCCAGGCTGATGACCAGCACGGCGACCGACGTCTTGCGGGCCGAATCCTTGTCCAGGCCAACGTGGGTGTCCATCACCAGGTGGCGGATGCCGGCGCAGAAGTGGTGCATGTAGCCCCACACCAGGGCCAGGATGACCAGCTTGCTGAACGGATGCGAGGCGATGCCCTGGAAGTGGGCAAACGAGATCTCGGAGCGGATGCTTTCCTGCAGCAGGTACAGGATGAACGGCAGCAGCACGAACAGCAGCATGCCGCTGATACGGTGCAGGATCGACACGATGGCCGACAGCGGCATGCGGTAATTGCCTAGTTCACCGACGTGGATGTTGCGGTATTCTCTCCGCGGTTTTCTTTGGGTTTCTTGTACAGCCATTGGAGACCTCTCACCTGGTTATAAATCCCGCGCGTGACCATGCCCATGATCAACGCAGGTTGCAAGGCGTGGATTATCGTGAAATGCCGCTATACTGTCCAATATATGTAACGTTTGGATACCAGACGATAATCAGATACCGGATCGGAAAATTGTCATGGAATTAAGACGGCTGCGCTACTTCGTGGCGGTGGCGGAGGAGGGCAACGTGACCCGGGCAGCGGAGCGGCTGGGTATCGGCCAGCCCCCGCTGAGCCAGCAGATCCTCACGCTGGAGCGGGAACTCGACGTGCCGCTGTTCCATCGCACCGGCCATGGCATGTCGCTGACCGAGGCCGGCAAGGCGCTGCTGGTCGACGCGAAACGGCTGCTGAACGATGCGCAAAGTGCTGTTGCAAACGCGCAACGCGCGGGCCGCGGCGAGACCGGCCACCTGCACCTGGGCTTGACGGCGTCCGCTGCCTTCCACCCGATCGTGCGCGCGCTGATCCGCGCCTTCCGGGCCACTTATCCCGGCGTCGCGCTGACCTTGACGGAGGGCACAACGACCCAGTTGCTGGCCTTGCTGGAAGAAGGCCGCCTCGACCTGGCGCTGATGCGCCCCGGCACCCACTCGTTTGCCGGCATCGCGCTGTACCAGATCGCCAGCGAACCGATGAAGGTGGTGCTGCCGGCCGGACACCGGCTGGCGAAGAGCCGCCGCATTCCGCTGACGGCGCTGGCCGGCGAAGCCTTCGTAATGATTCCCCGCGAAGAAAGCCCGATGCTGCACGACGAGATCCTGAACGCCTGCCGGCTGGCCGGCTTCGAACCGGTGCCGGGCCAGCAGGCGCCGCAGCTGTCGTCGGTCGTCAACCTGGTGTCCGCAGAATTCGGCGTGTCGATCGTGCCGGCCTCGGTCAGCCAGATCCGCGCGGAAGGCGTGGTGTATGCCGATATCGCCGGCATGAAGGTCGTCACCAACCTGGCGCTGGCCTCGCGCGATGCCGAGCCGTCTGCGAAGGTGGCCAATTTCCTGGCACTGGCCGACCAGGCGCGGTCGGCGGCGACCTCGAAGGCCGCTGGCGGCCCAGGGCGGCGTCGGCGGCCAGGCTCCCACGCCTGAGGCTGCTTACGCATAAGGGTTGCCCTTACGCGGTTCGCGGATTCGGCTTTCTCCAGGCCTTGGCATAATTGGCACGCAACGCTGGCCGACCGGCACCGGCACGTGCCGTGGGCATGCCGTTCCCGGCCGGGGCACGCGTTTTTTCTCTCCACTTTTCCATTTCCTGCGGGGTTTCCATCTCGATGTTGCCATTGACTGCACGGTTGAACCGCCTGCCCGACGCGATCGGAGGCCGCGCCCGGCTTTGCCTGGCTCGGCGGGTGCGCCCGTGCCGGTACGACGGCAACGGGTAACTCGCCGGGCGACCTGTTGCGTTGCCGCGCGCCGGTACCGATCGCGCGGCCTTCACAGTCAAGCATGGAGGCAGGTAGCAATGGATGAGCAAACAACATCAATCAACGAGCCGGCATCGGGCAGCGATGCGGCTGGACATGAACGCGCCCGTCGCGGCGGGCGCCGGCTGGCGCGCAAGCTGCTGGCACGGCGCGTGGCATGGCGGCGCCGCGTGGTCGGTTCCATGCTCGCGGGGCTGGCCGCGGTAGCTGCCGCCCAGCTGGCACTGGGCGAGTACGCCGCTGCCGCGGCACCTCTCGACCGGGGCGTCGCATGCGCCACGCCGGCAATGGAAACAGCGGCGGACAGCAACGAGGCATGTTTGCCCGTATTCGCTTCCGTGGAAACCGTCATCACTTTGGGAGGATCGCGATGAACCCGTCACCACCAGCCATTTTCGTCTCGACGACCGACTTCGACCGGCTCACGGCCATGCTCGACGATCTGCCGTCCGCCGAGCTCGTCAGGCTTGGCCGGCTGGCCGAAGAGCTCGACCGGGCCGAACTCCTCGCCCCCCGCGACATGCCGCCAGACGTGGTGACGATGCACTCGACCGTCCGTTTCTCGATCGGCGCGGCGGGGGACGACCTGCGGCTCACCCTCGTCTATCCGGATGAAGTGCAGGGCAGGATGGACCGGATCTCGGTGCTCGCGCCGGTCGGCAGCGCCTTGCTGGGGCTGCCGGCCGGCGCCCGGATCGACTGGCCGCGGCCGGGCGGCGGCATGCAGACCATCACGATACGCGAGGTCGCGTGACGCGCGGCCCGCCGTGATCAGGCGGGCCTGGACGCTTGCTGCAAATGTGCATGCTCCATGTACTGGCGCACCAGGTCCGCCACCGTTGCCACGTCCAGCTTGGCCATCACGCGCGCCTTGTGCACTTCGACCGTGCGCACGCTGATGGCCAGTTCGACCGCGATTTCGCGGTTGTGGCGGCCATTGACCACCAGCTCCATCACCTCGCGTTCGCGCGGCGACAGCGAGGCGTGGCGCCGGGCATACTCCTCGGCCGCATGCCCGGCCCGCGCGGCACTGTCTTGCCGTGCCAGGGCTTCGTCGATGGCGCGCACGAGCTGCGCTTCCTGCAGCGGCTTCTCCAGGAAATCCACCGCCTGCATACGGAATGCCTCGCGTGCCGAATGCACGTCGCCGTGGCCGGTGACGATCAACACGGGCAGTGTGCTGCCCATCTCCGCGAGCTTCTTCTGCAACGCCAGCCCATCCATGCCCGGCATGCGGATATCGAGCAGCAGGCAGCCGCGCAGGTTCGCCGTCCAGATGCTCAGGAACGACGCGGCGTCGGAGAAGAATGCGGTCCGGTAGCCGTGCAGGCTCAGGAGCAGGCCGAGCGCATCGCGCACGGCGGCATCGTCATCGATGATGAAGACAGTCAGTTCGTTATTCATGGGATTTCATGGGATTGGCCCTGGCCGGCAGCGGGGTGCGCCGGCAATGTGATCTTCAGTACGGCGTGCCTGCCTGGTTCGGCCGTCAGCGTACCGCCATGGGTTTCGACGATCGACCGGCTGATGGCCAGCCCAAGCCCCAGGCCGCTGGACTTCAGTGAAACGAAAGGCTCGAACAGGCGCGAACGGATCTTGTCGGCGATGCCCGGCCCGTTGTCGGCGATCCTGATCCACACCGCGGCGCCATCGCGGCCCGCATCGATGGCAATGCGGCGCCCGCTTTCGTCCGGCATCTGCGCCAGTGCCTGTATCGCGTTCGACAGCAGGTTGCGCAGCACGATCTCCAGTTGCACCCGGTCGGCCAGCAGCGTTGCATCCGGCATGGCGCCCACGTCGAGGGCGATGCCCTGTTCGCTGGCCTGGCCGGCGAACGAGGCCGCGGCACCGTCGACCAGGTCGGCCAGCGCCAGCGGCTCGAGTGCCGTCGTGCCGGTGCGGAAGAAATCGCGCAGGCGCCTCAGTACAGTGGAAGCGCGCTCGGATTCGGCCACCATCGACCGGATCGTCTTCTGCAGCAGCGCGTCGCTGCCGCCGCGCGCCATCAGCCGTTCGCATGCGCTGCCATACACCGACAGCGCCGTGAGCGGCTGGTTCAGTTCATGGGCCAGCGCGCCCGCCATCTCGCCGGCCGCGGCCAGCCGCAGCGAATGCCGCAGCTCATGGCTGGCCTGGCGCGCCACATCGACGGCGATACCGATCAGGAAGCCGGACAGCGTCAGCGTCAGCACGAGCATCTGAACGTTCGGTACCTGCGCCGGATACGCGACCGGCCGCAGGGCCGCGATGGTGACACCGGCTTCCAGCACGATGGCGGCCGTCACGGCGCCAGCCATGCCATGCCGTGCGGCCGACCAGGCCAGTGGCAGGATAAGCAGGTAGTAGACCAGCGATTCCGATGCAGGCCGCTGCAGGCCGACGGCCAGCACCAGCGCGATCAAGGCCGCGTAGGCTGCAGTTTCCCAACTGGCCAGCCGCGCCAGGCAGTCGGCGCGCAAGCCGCTGTCGCACAGGCAGTGCAGGGCGGGCACGATGACGAGCATGCCGGCCGTTTCGGCGATCGTGAAGCGCGTCAGCAGGTCGAACCAGGCCTGGCTGCCGGTGGCGCCGGGGCCGAGCAGCATGAACGCATAGACCGCCGCGCTGAACAGGCTGCCGAGCGTGACGAGGCCGGCCCACAGCAGCAGGCCGCGGTGGCTGGCGAAGAATGCGCTGCCGGCCAGGTACCGGCGCATCAGCGTGCCGACTGCCATGTACATCGGTACCGGCAGCACGCCGATGAACAGCGACAGCGCCGGCTGTGCCGGCAGGGCCGGCGTGATGGCGGCTGCCACCAGGACCGTCGCGCCGAGAAGCGGCAGCGCCCGGACACCGCCGCGCAGCACGCTGTACAGGGCCAGGCCTGCGGCCGGATGCCAGACGGGTGCGATGGACTGGTAGCGCGCTTCGGGGCCGCTCAGCATGTCGAGCACGATGTAGGCAATGCCGAAAGCACCGGCGAGCCAGAGGGCCCGCGCGGCACGCAGATGGATCATGTGTATTCCCGTTCCCTGGGCGAATTTGCCGTGCGGCGCCCGCCAGCACGAAACTGCGTTCCCGCGCTGTCGGGCGGGAGCTTCGCCTGAAGTCATCCCATTGCGGGCAGGCCGTCGTCGACGTGGAAGCCGGCGCAATTATACGACACGCAAGCCGGCTTCCAGCCGCCTGCCGCATGGTGCGGCACGCGCCTTCGGCCATGGTTTTTTCCAGCGGATCTGCCGCCAGTGACGTTCCCTAAGGGTTTCCCTTACGGGCGATGCCGAATAGGCAGCCGCCCGGCTTTATCCGATACTGGCGCCACGTATCCAGCCCGGATAACGAACCGCGCGAGGCGCGGAAATGAGTCGAGCGATATGGAACTGACCAAGAACTTCATCAAGACAAAACAGCCCTGCGCGGATGGTTTCCGCTGGTTCCTCAAGCACTGCGCCAAGGGCGCCGATTACCAGCCCCTGCTCGATGCGCTTGTCGCGGCAGGGCGGGTGAGCGACGCGTGCTGGCTGCTCGCGCAGTTCGGACCGACGTCCGACGTGCTGGTGCTCGACACGATCGATGCGGAAGCGGTGGTATTCGCCGGATCGGTCCAGGTACGCGGCAACATCGACGTTGCCACGGTGCTTGCGGCCGGCGGCGGCATCCGCGCCGGTGGGGGCCTGCGCGCCGGCGAATCGCTGGCCAGCGGCGGCGAGATCCGCGCCGGCGGCGCGATCCGCTCGGGCGGGTCCCTCGATGCCGGCGGCAGCGTCGCAGCGCAATGGGGTATCGACGTGGCGGGCGACCTGCGCGTGCGCGGCAATGTGCGCGCCGGCTGGGATATCGGCTGTGAAGGTGCCGCGCTGGTGGACGGCGATTGCATCGCCGGGCAGGACATCGTGCTGGATGGCGCCGCCAGCTTCGGCAAGGGCATCCGCGCCGCCGGCAGCATCACGGGCCGCGCCGGCATCCGCGCAGGCCATGGCATCGAAGGCGGCGGCGATATCGCCTGCGGCCATCACCTGGAAGCCGGCTGGGGCATCAGGGCCGGCGGCGCGATGCGCGCCGATGGCGCGATCCGTGCAGGCGAAAGCCTGCATGCCGACGCCATCGAGGCCGGCAAGGGCTACGGCGTGTACGCGGGCCTGATGGTGCGGCAGGACAGCTGGGAAAGCAGTGCGCGGGTATCGAGCCCGGGGCGGCCGGAAAGGCTGTTCAGCGGCTTCTGGGTGCACGCATGAGCGCGCTGGCGTGGCCCGCCGCGAAGTGGTCACCTCAGTGGCCGCTTCGGTTGCCACTTCAGTTGCCGTTTTGGTTGCCATCGCGGCCGGCAGAGCTGCGCATCGATGTCGACCAGCGGCATGAAGATATCGAGCGCGAACTGGACGCGATCGAGCGGCGCATGGCGCGGGCCGGCGACCGCCTGCACGGCCTGGAAGCCTTGCCCATCGGTTTGCCCGGCTTCGTGTTCCGCCATCGCGTCGCCGACGGCGAGCACTACGTCTATGCGATCGATGCCGCCAGTGGCCGGCTGGCCGGCTATACGGTGTTCAACCGCCTCGTCGAGGTCGACCGGCGTGCCGACCGCTACCTGCGGGCACCGCATTCGAAGTATCGCCCTGCATGGCAGCGCCGCGGCATCGCCACGGCCGTGCACCGGTGGTGGCTGGCGGCCGGCAACTGCATGATCAGCGGCGCGCGCCTGTCGCCGGGCGCGCACGCGCTGTGGCTGGCACTGGCGCGCGACCATCCACTCGCGTATGTGCGCCTGCGCGACAGGAAGCTTGCCTGGCTGTCGCTGCGTGAGGCTGCGCGGGAACGCGAGGAGCTGGGCACCCGGATGATCCTGTTCGGCAGGGGCTGGGATGGCGACCGGCTCGGCGTGGCGGCCGGCGTGCAGCCGGCATGCGCGATTCCGGCGTGGCCGGGCAAGCCGTCGCGCCAGGACGGAAACCGGTTCGAACGTTGATGCGCCGCCCTGGCGGCGCCATGACAAAGGAGAAATGAGATGCTGGCTGAAGAGTATGTGGACGCGTGCGACGACGCACGGCGGCTCGCCGCCCTCAAGGAGCAGATGCGCGAACTCGACGAGCGGTTGACCGCCGCATTCACCGACATGGTGTACGCCCGGCGCCGCGCGCAGGATGACTGCCGCCAGGCGGACCTGTACGGCATTGCGGACCTGGCCAGGGCGATCCTGCCGTTCAGGGATGCGCTGGAAACCGCGCTCGCCATCGACACGCAGGACGTCCAGGCGATGCGGGCCGGCCTCGAGCTCGCTCACAGGCAGCTGGTGGCGGTGCTGGAGCGTTGCAGGACGTCGAACTGACCGGACAGGAAGGAATGCTGCCCGGTGCCGGGATGGTGTGCTGACGGAGGTGCGTGTGAATCGGATGAGCAGGATACTTCTGGCGATCGATCAGCCCGAGGTCGGGCGCGCGGAACTGCGCGCGGTATTGCTGGCGCAGCAACTCGGCATCGACGCGATCGACGTGGTCGCGACCAGGCGGACAGGTGCCGGCATCGGCAGCCGCACCGCCTGCAGCCGCCTGCGGGTCGACGGTGGCGCCTTGTCCGTGGTGATCGGCGGCGAGCGGCATTGCATCGCGGACGCGGCAGGGCTCGCCAGCCTGCCTCACGCATGGACCGTTCATGAAGCATGCGCCGCCGGCACCGTTGCGGCGACCGCGGAAGAAATCGGCGCCGACCTCGTCGTGCTGCAAGGCGCTGCCGGCTCGGCCGTCACCCGGTGGCTACGGCCACCGAAGAGTGCCGCGGTGGCGCGCTTGTGCCGCAGCCCGGTACTGCTGGTCAATGCCGAGCCACGGGAGGGATACCGCAAGATCCTTGTCGCGCTGGATTACTCGAAGGCTTCGCTGGCGGCCGCCCGGGCGGCACTGCGCATGGCGCCCGCCGCCAGTGTCATTTTCCTGCACGCCTGGCGCTTGCAGGACGAAGGGTTGATGCGGGAACTGGAGGTGCCGGCACGGGTGATTGCCGCGTACCGCGAACAGGGCTGGGAGGCTGCGCGCAACCGGCTCAACGATTATGTCGACCTGTTCTTTCCGGATGTGCGCTTGCGTTCGCGCGTGGTCCATCATGGCACGCCGCATGGCGGCATCGTCCACCATGCCCGGCGCTGGGGCGCCGACCTGGTCGTCATCGGCAAGGAGCGGACCCGGCCTGGCCGCCGGTTCGGGCCGGGCAGCCTGGCGCAACGGCTCGCCGCGCAGGGGGATTGCGACTTGCTGGTCGGTCCGGGACCGCACGGCCGGGACGACGATCAGCGGCTGGCGGCATGAATGCCGATGCCCGATGCCCGATGCCCGCTGCCTGATGCCCGCTGAGGCAGGCGCGCCGGCCGGAGCTGTCGGAGACTGGCGACGCTGCCGCGCTCCGGGTACCATGACGGGTGGGGAGGCCCATGGCGGGGCGGTGATCGTACCGCGCCCGGCTTCTTCCCGGCGACATGGAGAACGGCATCAGATACATTCGAGCAATCCTGTGGGTGGCACTGGCCTGCCTGGTCCCGGCCGGCACTGCCCTGGCCCAGGCACGGCTGCAGACCGGCACCAGCGGCACCGTGGCGTATGCCAGCGGCGGCGTCGACGTGGACCAGCGCGCCGCGCTGGCAACCATGCGCGACAAGTTCAACTTGCGGCTCACTTTTGCCGTCCACGATAGCGGCGCCATGGTGGCCGATGTGGCGCTGACGGTCGACGACGTCAGGCAGGGGCGTGTGTTCACGCTGGCAGGCAGTGGTCCGCAGGTCTACCTGAAGCTGCCGGCGGGAACCTACACGGTGTCGGCCATCTCGAAAGGTGTCGAACAGCGCCGCCGGGTCACGCTGGACCGTTCGGGCGAGGGGCGCGACCTGTTTCTATATTGGGTGCCGTGACATCGATGGTTGCGGCGGACGCCGTCGGCACGGATGGAGCGGCTACCGCCGTCTCCATCCACGAAGATTCAATAGCCTCGAACCCTGTCCGGATATTCCATGTTATCAATGTGTAGGATCGATATGCATGCAGCCAGGTTGCTCGGCCTCTTGCTCATTTCCAGTTTTTGTATTCCACGAGAGGCATCCGCAGGCAGCCAGGAACTCGGTATGCAACCCGATCCAGCTGCAGATTCGGTAGTGAATGTGACAGGGATCAGGGATCCAGACTGGAAGCCATACAGTTCGATGCTGAAAGGAGCACGCCGCTTCGAGGAAAAGCACGGCCTCGCCCCTGCGGCTGAACTGCGATTCATCCTGGCGCCTCGCCGCTCAGGCGTCGATATGAACGCACTTCAGTTAAAGCTTCAGAGCGATAAAGCCAGTCTGGAAATCGCACTGGGGCAAGGAAATGTCTTTGCTTTGCCTATCGAGCCAGGACTGGCGCGAGACAAGGCTGAGCTGATGCTGAACCGGAAGGCTGGATCGGTGACATGGCTTCCATATGTCAGGAGCCCCATGGCAAGCGATACCGTTCGCCGGATGGGTGATTTGAGACTGGCATGCGAAGTTCATTGGGCAATTGATAAGGAAACATTACCTTTTGCAGCAAGAACTTCGATCGATGCGCTGGGTGGACCGTGTAATTTCGTGTCGCAGAAGGGCACATACAGCTTCTCGGAGCCTCGGCGCCTGATCCGCGCAACGATCAGCTTCAACGGAAAGACCGAGCCGGTGCCGGTGAATGGATACTCGTTTACACCGCCTTTGCGGGAAGAGCGCTGGAGTGACGATAGCGTGATCGAACTGCAGTTTGCAGAAGATCCTCCTGCCGGATCCTAGTTTTCGAGATGCTCGCGCGAAGGGGAAGGCAAAGCAACCGTGGTGAGCTTACAATCGCATCAACCCGATTTACTGGTCACACGATGCTGAAACTCTCTTTCGATACACTGATGCGCCTTGCACAGGCATCCGCTGCCGTTACTGTTCCCTGCAGCTGCAATACGGTGCCGGTCGCCGCCTGGAGTGCATTGCCGATGACGCTGGAACTGGACCGTTTTGAAGAGATCGGCGTGCTGTTCGACGACCCCTATGACGAGCCGACGTTTGCCGAGTTTCATCCTGCTGGTACGCGCTACGAAAGCGACACTGCCCCGATCGCGCTGAATTTCTACCCCTACAATCGCTGCGCCGTGGCACGCTGCCTGAACTGTGGCCGGCATTACCTGCGCTACAACGAGGCGGGCGGCTACTTCACGGAACTGCGTATTCGCGCGTTGCAGCCGGAGCTGATCGTCGATACAGCCGCACCTTCGCCGGCCGTCTGATCCTGCCTGGCCGTTCGAGGGCCGGCGCCGAGGGGATCCACCAACATCAGGGCCCGGTCAGGCATCGGCGCATGACTTCCCGCCGCCACGCACCGGCAAGCAGGGCCGGCAATCAGGGCCGGCTGACGCCAGTCGCCTTGTCCGCCACCGGTTCGCCGAAGTCCGGCGTGCCGTCGGCGCGCCAGCTGATCGCCTGCGCGCGCGTGTGGCGGTTCGGGTCATGCAGCGAATCGCCTGGAATGTGCTCGTACGAGCGCGCGTGATAGACCAGGATGTCGGTCTTGCCGTCCGGCGTGGTGGTAAACGAGTTGTGGCCGGGGCCGTACTGGCCGTTGGCCTTGCTGCTGGCGAAGACCGGCCGCGGCGATTTCGACCACGCGCGCGCATCCAGAAGGTTCGCGCCGGCATCGGCCGTCAGCATGCCCAGCGCGTAGTTCGCATCGGTCGCGCTGGCGGAATAGGTGACGAACACGCGGCCGTTCTTCACCAGTACCGCGGGCGCTTCGTTGACGTCGAATTTCACCTTCTCCCACGGGTATTCGGGCGTCGTGAGCAGGGTTGCCGCACCCCTGATCGACAGCGGCGTGTCCATCTCCGCGATATACACCGCGGTCATGTGCCGGTCCGACGCCGGCGGGCGCTGGGTCCACAGCAGGTAGCGCTTGCCGCCATGGGCGAACGTGGTGGCGTCGAGCGCAAAGGATTCCCAGCCCGTCTTCAGCTGTCCGCGCTCCTTCCAGCTTCCTTCGAGCGGATTGGCGGCTTCGTTTTCCAGCACGTACAGGCGGATATCCAGCGGCGCGTCGGCGCGCCCGGCAGTGAAATACAGGTACCACTTTCCATCGATCCGGTGCATTTCCGGCGCCCAGATATTGGCGCTCATCGGGCCGGCCGCATGCCGGCTCCACACCACCTTGCTCTCTCCCTTGCCGAGACCGTTCAGGTCGCGCGCACGGCGCACCTCGATACGGTCGTATTCCGGCACCGTCGCGGCCAGGTAGTAGTAGCCGTCCGCCTGAAGCGTCACATGCGGATCGGCGCGCTGCTGCACGAGCGGGTTGTCGAACACCGGCGCGGCGCAGGCGGGCAAGGAAAGGAGGGCGGCGCCTATCAGGGAAACGAAACGGTAAGGCATGGCATCCGGAGGTCGTGAAAGTGCGCCGAGTGTGCCACCGCAGGCGCCGCGCGCGCCAATCACATTTGCCGGCGCAAGGATGCCCGAATCGGTATCGCGCACCGCCGGCGGCGCCGCGCCGTATGCGCGCCAGGCGATGTTTGCGCTATCTTTAAGAGCCTGTTTATGCGACCATTCACGAACGGCAGGGCATCTGTTTGCGCTACCGTGGTGGCGCGGGGCAGCACGCGATCGTGTTGCGGCCCCGGCCGCCGGATTGGCCGGCCATGCCAGCCCGGCATGGCCGGAACCTTGTGAGGAGATCGAATGCAAGCCAAGATTTGCATGGATACAAAACGCCGCCCCGTTCCACTGGCGGCAGGAAGGGTCGCCGGCGCATTGCTGCTGGCATGGGCACTTGCCGCGCCGGCGATGGCGCAGGACGACCGGATGACGCCGATCGCCGCGCCGGCCCAGCCGGATGCGATCGTGCTGGACACCGGCCCGCTGCCGGGAGCGACGGTGCAGGAATCGTGGCACCGCCAGTACGGCAGCGTATTTGCCCGCAACGTCACCGTCGCCACGCTGACGCCGGTGCTGCCGGCCCGCGCCAGGGCCACCGGCGCCGCCGTGATCGTGGCCCCCGGCGGCGGCTTCCGCACGCTGTCGATGAACAACGAAGGCTGGGACGTGGCGCGCGCGCTGGCCGACAAGGGCGTCGCGGCATTCGTGCTGAAATACCGCCTGGTGCAGACCCCGGCCGAGATGCCCGCCTTCGAGCGCAGCATGGCAGAGATGTTCTCCGGCGCCGCGCGCCCGCGGCCGCAGCAGAATCCGGCCGTCGAACTGGCCCCGCAGATCGCCGATGCCCGCGCCGCCTTTGCGCTGGTGCGTTCGCGCGCGGCGGAGTGGGGCATCGATCGCGACCGCATCGGCATGGCCGGTTTCTCGGCGGGTGCCATGCTGACCATGTCCACCGCGCTGTACGGGCAGGACGCCAAGCCGGCGTTCATCGCCAACATCTATGGCCCGCTGACGGCGATGACGCCGCCGGCCGACGCGCCGCCGCTGTTCGTGGCGCTGGCGGCGGACGACCCGTTCTTCGCCAACGCCGGCTATGGCCTGGTCGACAGCTGGCGCGCGGCGAAGCGCCCCGTGGAATTCCACCTTTACGAGCAGGGCGGCCACGGCTTCGGCATGTATCCGAAGGCCACCACCAGCACCGGCTGGTTCGACGGCTTCGCGCGCTGGCTGGGCATGCACGGCTACCTGCAGCGCAAGGGCTAGCGCGGGAAGGGGGGCGCAAGGCCATGCGGCGGCACCGATCAAGTTCCTGAGTGAATACGGTGCGGCGCTGGCCTGCCGGCACTGCCGGCTCTACCATGGCCTGTTCCCATCCATGAGAGAGCCGGCATGTCCCATCATTCCATCACCCGCCGCAGCTTCACCCTGTCGCTGCTGGCCGCGCCGGTCCTGGCGATGCCGGCCGGCGCCGCGCTGGCCGCCGAACGGCGCTTCGCGATCACCGCCTTCGGCGCCGTGGCCGACGATAACACCGTCAATACCGTGGCGATCCAGAAGGCCATCGACCAGGCCGCCGGGCAGGGCGGCGGCACGGTGGTGGTGCCGCCGGGGGTGTTCGTCAGCGGCGCGCTGTTCCTGAAGCCGAAGGTGAACCTGCATCTCGACGAGGGCGCGGTGCTGAAATGCTCGACGGACCTGAGCAATTTCCCCGCGCAGCGCACGCGCATCGAAGGCCATTTCGCGCCGAGCTTCAATCCGGCCCTGATCAATGCAAACGGTTGCGACGGCCTGAAGATTTCCGGCGCCGGCACCTTCGATGGCGCCGGCCGGCCGATCTGGGACCTGTTCTGGAAGCTGCGCAAGGCGGCGCCGGACCCGCATAACTTCGCCAACATCGGCGTGCCGCGCGCCCGCCTGGCGCTGATCGAGCGTTCGCGCGGCGTCACCGTCGAAGGCGTCACGTTCAAGGATTCGCAGTTCTGGAACCTGCACCTGTACCGCTGCCGGGACGTGACCGTGCGCGGTGCCCGCTTCGAGGTGCCGGACGATTACAAGCAGGCGCCCAGCACCGACGGCATCGACCTGGACAGCTGCCAGCACGTGACGGTCGAGGACTGCTATTTCTCGGTGACGGACGACTGCATCGCCGCCAAGGGCTCGAAGGGCCCGCACGCGCTGGAGGATAAGGACAGCCCGCCCGTCGAGCATATCCGCGTGCGCAACTGCGAATTCCGGCGCGGCCATGGCGTGATGACGCTGGGCAGCGAAGCCACGCTGGTGCGCGACGTGCTGGTGGAGAATTGCCGGGTCGGGCCGCGGGTGCAGAACGTGGCGGTGCTGAAGCTGCGCGCCGATACGCCGCAGCACTACGAGGATATCCACTTCCGCGGCCTGACGCTCGATTCGGACAGCGGGCTGATCCTGGCGATCCGGCCATGGACGCAGTATTTCAACCTGAAGGGCGCGCCGCCGCCGAAGTCGGTGGTGCGCAACATCAGCATGGTCGGCGTCAAGGGGCGCTTCGGCACGTTCGGCAAGATCGCGCCGAACCCGGGCCAGACCGATATCGGCGACATCCTGCTCAAGGATATCGACGTGACGCTGGCGAACGGCACGCTCGACGCCACCGGCGCCGGCAAGCTGCGGCTGGAGAACGTACGCGTAAACGGCAAGCCGCTGGCGGCGTAGCGGCTTGCCGCCGGCGCGCTAGCCGGCGAGATGCCCGCAAGATGCCTGCTACCGCGCGGGCTTGCAGTGGTCGCGCTCCGGCGGCGGCGAGGCCGCCATTACGTGGTCGCCGTCCAGGTCGACGCGCTGGTTCAGGATCTCGATCCTGCCGCCGGTGTCGCGCACTTCATACAGCTTGCCGCGAGCGTTCTTGAACGGCCGGTGCACCACCAGCATGCGCTTGCCGTCGAACGTATCGAACAGCATGCCGTGGCCGGAGTCGCGGCGCACGATCGGCTCGAGCTGCTCCCATGGGCCGGCCAGTTCGCCGGATGCCGAACGCGCCACCGACTGCACGTAGCCGTTGCGGTCATAGCTCGACCACAGCATCAGCAGGCTGCCATCCTTCGACGGGTACAGCTGCGGGCCGTCGGTCACGTACACGTTGGCCTTGGCCGGCGTGCCGTCCGGCGCCACCGGCCGCTCGCCGTTCGACCACGGCGCGCTGGAGGCCTTAAACAGCAGCTTCGGCGGGCCGGCCGGCTTCAGGTCCTGTGTCAGCGGCAGCGCTTCGATGGTACCGTCGCCGGCCTGTATCCATTCATGCGCATAAACGTACGACGGCTTGCCGGCGCGGTCCACGTACAGCGTGCCGTCCAGTGTCATCAGGTTCGCCGGAGCGACCGGCTCGCCGCCGTTGGCCACCGTGAACGGCCCTTCGGGGCGCTCGGCCACCGCCATCACGGTGCCGCGCCGGTAGGCCGGCCAGCCCGAGGCGGACGGCGTATCGATCCTGGCCTGCTCGTCGTGCAGCGTGGTAAACAGGTAGTACTTGCCGCGCCACGCATGCACTTCCGGTGCCCAGGCGCCGCCCTTCGCCCACGAGTCTTCCGGCAGCCGGAATACCACTTTCGGCGTCGTCCACGTCTTCAGGTCGCGGCTTCGGTAGGCCATGATGCCGATGCCGCATTCGCCGCTCACCGACGGCACGTTCGACGTGTACAGGTAATACGTGCCGCTGGCCTTGTCGGCCACCACGAACGGATCGTGCAGCGGCATGTCGGGCATCGCCAGCCCGCGCGGCTCGGCTGCCCCGGCCGGCAGCGCCAGCGCAGCCAGCAGAAGGGCGGCCAAGAGCGTCGGCGAGCGTACAGCCGGTGCGGCCGTGGTGAAGGTGCGTGCTTCCATGTTGCCTCCGGAATATGTGACGGCCGAGTGTAGCCGAGCGTGCCGACACCGGAAAAGGGTGCAACGGATCAATCGGCTGACCGGTTTGGTCGCATCGCTGCCGCATCGCTGCCGCATCGCTGGCATTTCGCGCCGGGTTGGCCGATTCCTGCGCGGGGGCGTGCATACCACTTGCTACTGGTCTTAAAGCGGTACTACTGCTAGCATGATTCCCGGACAACATCGTTCACCGATCACTCAAGGGAGTCGCATGCACCAGACCACCATGCCCGACCCGGCCGACCCGGCCGCACCGGCTGCGCCACCCATTGCGAGCGAGCCATGGAAATGAGCGTGGAAGGCGCCGGTGGGCGCACCGGCCATTCGGCGCGGGAAGTGGTGGCCGGCATGCTGTTCGTCGGCCTGCTGTTCTTCATCCTGGGCTTCGTCACCTGGCTGAACGGGTCGCTGGTACCGTTCCTGAAGATTGTCTGCGGCCTGAACAATTTCCAGGCCCTGTGGGTGACGTTCGCCTTCTACATCGCCTATACCGTGATGGCGCTGCCGTCCGCTGCCGTGCTGCGCCGGACCGGCTACAAGAACGGCATGACGATCGGCCTGGGCATCATGGGGGCGGGTGCGCTGCTGTTCATCCCCGCCGCGCAGAGCACGCGCTACGAGCTGTTCCTGGCCGCGCTGTTCACGCTGGCCACCGGCATGACGCTGATGCAGACGGCCATCAACCCCTACATCGTCTGCCTCGGTCCGCGCGACAGCGCCGCCATGCGCATCAGCATCATGGGCCTGTTCAACAAGGGCGCCGGGGTGGTGGTGCCGCTGGTGTTCACGTCGCTGATGCTGGCCGATATCGACCGGTTTTCCCACACCGCGCTGGCCACGCTGGAGCCGGCAGCGCGCGCCGCGATGCGCGCCGAACTGGCGCAGCGGCTGGTGTTCCCGTATGCCTGCATGGCGGCAGTGCTGTTCGCGATCATGGTGTTCATCCATTTCTCCCGCCTGCGCGATATCGCGCCGGAAGAGGATGCACCGGACGCGCACGCGGGGCAGGTGGCCAAGACTGGCGTGCTGCAGTTCCCGCAACTGGTGCTGGGCGCGCTGGCGCTGTTCGCCTACGTGGGCGTGGAAGTCATTGCCGGCGATACCATCGGCCTGTATGGCCATGAACTGGGCGTCGCGAACTTCGGCGTGCTGACCTCGTACACGATGGTATGCATGGTGCTTGGCTACCTGGTAGGCGTGGTGGCGATTCCGCGCTGGCTGTCGCAGCAGCGCGCGCTGCTGCTGTCCGCGCTGGCCGGCATCGTGTTTACGGTCGGCGTGGTCACCGGTTCCACGCAGGCCGGCGGCATCTCGACTGCGCTGCTGGGCTGGACCGGCATCGCACCGGTGCCCGATACCGTGATGTGCCTGGCGCTGCTGGGCATGGCCAATGCGATGGTGTGGCCGGCCATCTGGCCGCTGGCACTGCAGGGGCTGGGGCGCTACACCGCCAGCGGCTCGGCGGTGCTGATCATGGCCATCTGCGGCGGCGCGGTGCTGCCGCTGCTTTACGGCCACCTGTCCGACCTCGCCACGCCGCGCGGCGCCTACTGGCTGCTGCTGCCGTGCTACCTGCTGATCCTGTGGTATGCCGCGAGCGGTCACAAGCTGCGCAGCTGGGGCCGGACCACACAACAATGAACGGGGAGACACGCTTGGGAAAACTCACGAAGGCCTGGGGCAGCGCCCTGGCCGCACCGCATCTGCTGGCCATGGCGGCGCTGGTCGGGGCGCTGCCGGCGACCTTGGCAGCCGCGCAGGAGAAGGTGGTACCGCCGGTGGTACCCGCGGCCGCGCCGGCCGGCGCGGCCAGCGCCGCGAGGCTGCAATTGCGCTGGGAACTGCAACGCAACGTCTTCACGGAACAGGCATCGCACGGGCGCACGCAGGCGCGGCTGATCGTGACCAATAACGACAGCCGGCCGCTGCCGGCGCGCGGCTGGTCGCTGCACTTCAACAGCATGGATGCACTGCAGACCGGCGACGTCGGTGGCGGCCTGGTACTGGAGCAGATCGCGGGAGGGTACTTCCGCCTGCTGCCCGGCGACGGCTTCGCGGGACTGGCACCGGGGCAATCGCTGGAGGCCAGCTTCCTGTACCCATACCGGATCGTCAAGCTGGACAAGGCGCCGGCCGGCCCCTACCTGGTCTACGACGCGGCGCCCGACACGGGCCTGCCCATTCCCGACTACGCGCTGCTGCCGGTCACGCGGCCGGAACAGGTCGATACCGGCAAGACCGGTATCAAGCCGCTGGTCACGCCGGCCGACACGTACCGCCGCAATGCGCTGGTCGAGCCGCTGCCCGCGGCCGCCGTGCCGCCCGTGCTGCCGACGCCGCTGCACGTGCAGCCCGGCGCCGGCAAGCTGCGCCTGGCAGGGCAGGCGACAGTGAGCGCGCCGGCCGCGCTGGCCGCCGAGGCGGCGCTGGCGCGCGAGCTGTTCAAGGCCGGCGGCGCCGCGCTGAAGCTCGACGTCGGCAAGGTGGAGGGGCAGGCGTCGCCCGAAGCCTACCGGCTGGCCATCGACGCGGACAGCGGCATCGCCATCGCCGGCAACAGCCCGGCCGGCGTTTTCTACGGCCTGCAGACGCTGCGCGACCTGATGCCGCTGCCCGGCACGCCTGAACCGGCCCTGGCCGAAGTGGACATTACCGATGCTCCGCGTTTCGGCCACCGTGGTTTCATGCTCGACGTGGCGCGCAATTTCCACGGCAGGGAAACGGTGTTCAAGTGGCTCGACCTGATGGCGCGCTACAAGCTCAACACCTTGCACTTCCACCTGACCGACGACGAAGGCTGGCGCCTGGAGATCGCCGGCCTGCCGGAGCTGACCGCCATCGGCGCGGTGCGCGGCCACAGCGCGAAACCGGGCGTGCGGCTGCAGCCGGCCTACGGCTCCGGCCCCGATCCGCGCGATGCCAGCGGCAGCGGCCATTTCAGCCGCGCCGACTACATCGAGATCCTGCGCTACGCGAAAGCGCGCCACATCGACGTGATCCCGGAAATCGAGATGCCCGGCCATGCACGGGCCGCCGTGCAGGCAATGGAAGCGCGCTACCACCGGCTGAAGGCCGCCGGCAGCAAGGATGCGGCGAAATACCTGCTGAACGATTTCAATGACCGCTCGGTCTACAAGTCGCCGCAGCTGTATACCGATCACGTGATCAACCCCGGCCTGGAATCGAGCTTCACCTTCATCGCCCACGTGGTGGCGGAAGTCGTGAAGCTGCACCGCGCGGCCGGCGTGCCGCTGCGCACGATCCACATGGGCGGCGACGAGCTGCCCGATGGCGCCTGGGAAAAATCGCCCGCCAGCCTGGCGCTGATGCGCGAGAAAAAGCTGGAAACCAGCGCCGACCTGTGGGACTACTTCTACGATCGCGTCGACGCCATCGTGAAGAAGCACGGGCTGTACGCTTCCGGCTGGGAAGAGATGGCCGCGCGCAAGACCATGCTGGCCGGCCGCCACAAGCTCATCCCCAACCCCCGCTTCACGCAGCGCGGCTTTTCCGCCTACGTCTGGAACAACACGGTGGGCGCCGAGGACCTGGCCTACCGGCTGGCCAATGCCGGCTACGACATCGTGCTGGCGCCCGTGACGAAGATGTACATGGACATGGCGGCCAACCAGAATCCCGACGAGCCGGGCGTCAACTGGGGCGCCTACGTGGAGCTCGAGGACGTGTACGGCTTCATTCCGTTCGACTACCTGAAGAATGCCCGCGCCGAAGCGCGCCTCGGCAAGGATGGCCTGACCGATTACGGCCGGCGCCGTGTGCGCGGCATGCAGGCGACGCTGTTCACGGAGACGGTACGCGACCCGGCCCGCATCGATTACCTGGCGATGCCGCGCCTGCTGGCGGTGGCCGAGCGCGCCTGGGCGCCGGATCCCGCCTGGGCCACCGAACCCGATGCGGACAAGGCGGCGGCCCTGTACCGCACCGCGTGGTCCGGCTTCGCCAATGCGCTGGGCCAGCGCGTGCTGCCGCGCCTCGACCTGGAGAAGGCTGGCGTCGCCTACCGCATCGCTCCGCCGGGCCTGCTGGTCGACGGCGGACGCGTGCTGGTCAACCATGTGCTGCCCGGCATGGCGCTGCGCTACACCAGCGACGGCAGCACGCCGACTGCCGCCAGCAAGGCCGTGACCGGCCCGATCGCCGAACGGGGCACCATCAAGGTGGCCGCGTTCGACCGCAACGGCCGGCAGGGGCTGGTGGCAACCGTGGAGAACCGCTAGGTTCGCCGGCCGTTAGCCGATCTGCAAGCGGATCGACGAGCGGATCGGCGAACGGATCACACTCAGCGGGGTGGCGGCGCCGTTACCCCGGCCTCGGTCTGCACCACCGTCTTCATCGTGCCATCCGCGTTGTATTGCAGGTGTTCGACGGTGACGGCGCGCCGGCCGATGGCGCCGTTCATGTCGCCGATCGCCAGCGTGGCGTTGTGGAGGAACAGATACCAGTTGTCCTTGAACTGCACGATGCCGGGATGGATCGTGAAGCTGTACTTGCCGGAACCGGTGAGCAGGCCGCGGTGGGTCCACGGGCCTTCGATGCTGGGCGCCGTCGAGTAGGAAACATGTTCGTCGCGTTGCGTCGTGCGGTCCAGCGACGCATACGTCAGGTAGTACAGTTTGCCGCGCTTGTGCAGCCACGGGCCTTCCTCGAAGTGCGGCGGCGTGATCTCGCGGATCGGGCCGTCGATTTCCGTCATGTTGGGCTTCAGCTTCGCGATATAGCACTGGCGGTTGCCCCAGGCCAGCCAGGTGGTGCCATCGTCGTCCGTGAAGACGGTCGGGTCGATGTCCTCCCAGCTGTGGGTACCCTTCGGCGTCATCTCGTTGGTCACGAGGGCCGAGCCGCGCGCATCCCGGAACGGGCCGGTCGGCTTATCGGAGACCGCCACGGCGATGGCCTTGCCGGGGTGCGTGCCATCGTGCTCGACGGCGGCATAGAAGTAGAACTTGCCGTTCTTTTCAATGGTCTGCGATGCCCACGCATCGGCCTTCGCCCACTTGAAATCCTTCACGTGCATGATGGGGCCGTGATCGGTCCAGGTCTTCATGTCCTTCGTCGAGTACACCAGCCATTCGCGCATATTGAACATCTCGTCGCGTTGCGCCTGGTCGTGGCCCACGTACAGGTACAGCGTGTCGCCGACCACCAGCGGCGCCGGGTCGGCGGTGAACTTGTCGCGGATGATCGGGTTCGAGCCGGGCGCGAAGCTTGTCTTGGCCTGCGGCGCCTTGGGCTGCGCCGCCGGCGCAGCGATCGCTGCGGTCATCGCCGCGGTGCACAGGGCAATCGCGCCGAGCCGCAGCGCGCGGCCGGCTGGCCGTTTCGTCATGGATATCATGTTGTCTCCTCTTATTTGTTGGTGTTCGCCTGCACGATGTTCGCCTGCACGTAAGGCCCGACCACGACGCCGACAAAGCCCTTGGCTTTCTGCGTCGACAGGAACGTCACGTCGACATCCGTCTTCAGCGTCTTCAGTTGTCCGCCGCCACCGTCACCGTAGCGGTAGGCCGACCGTCCGCCGCGCATTTCCATGGCCAGTTCGACGCGCCCGTCCGGCGCCGGTGCCGTGCCGAGCAGCGTTTCCTTGCCGCCTTCGGACTTGAACAGCGCCACGACACGTTTTCCCTCCACGCGCGCCAGCCCGAGGAACATCCACGCGCCATCGTTCTGCATCGCCAGCAGGCCGGCGCGCTCCCCGGCGTGCCGCGGCGCGTAGTCGACGACCGTCGACACGGTGGCGTCATGGTGCTGCTGGCGCCGGCCGACGAAGCCCGGCACGCCCGCCAGGTCGCCCAGCGGCTGGCCGGCGTGCAGTACCAGTGCGCCGTTCTGCAGATCGTACAGGCGGCCGCGCGGCGTGCGCAAGCCCATCCAGGCCGGTGACAGTGGCCCGTCGAATTCCTCGACATAGGCGAAATCGCCATTCATCGGTACCGCGGGCGCAGGCTGCGCCGGCAGCCTGGGCTTCGCGTGGGTGTACGGTACTGGCTTGCCCTGTTCCAGGATCATCGGCCAGCCATTCTCCCAGCGCACCGGCAGCAGGAAGGTGTCGCGGCCGATATTGTAGAAATTGCCGGGGTAGGGCCGGGTGGCCAGGAACGCGGCCCACCATTCGCCGTTCTGCGTCTGCACGAATTTCGCATGGCCGGCCGTGGTGACAGGGTTGGGGCGCTGCGGGTCCAGGTCGCGCTGGGTAAGGATCGGGTTCACCGGTCCTGGCACGTAAGGCCCCATCACATCCTTCGAGCGGAACACCACTTCGGAGTGATTGTCGGCGGTGCCGCCTTCCGCGCAGATCAGGTAATACCAGCCATCCTTCCTGAAGATGTGCGGTGCCTCGATCCAGATCGGGTTCTTCTTCGGGTCGACGCCGCCGTCGACCAGCACCTTCGGCTTGCCGATGCGCTGCAGCGAAGCAGGGTCCAGCTCGGTGATCCAGATCGCGCGGTGGCCATCATAGCGGGGCGTGCCTTCGGGAGCATCGTTGTGGACCACATACATTTTCTCGCCGTCGCGGAAGATGGACGGGTCGATGCCGTTCAGGCCCTGCACGGTGACGGGTTTCGACCATGGCCCGGCCGGGTTGCTGGCCGTAACGATGAAGTTCCCGACGCCGCCGGGGCAGCTGGCGCAGGTGGTGATGATGTAGAAGCGGCCATCGTGGTACGAGATGTCCGGCGCGAAGATACCCTGCGAGCCGCGCACGCCGGTGAAGTCGATCTGCCCCGGGCGGTCCAGCGCGTTGCCGACCTGCGTCCACGTCACCAGGTCCTTCGAATGCATGATGGGCAGGCCGGGAAAGTTCGTGAACGACGACGCGACCATATAATAGTCGTCGCCCGCGCGAACAATCGACGGGTCGGGGTAGTAGCCCGCGAGGATCGGATTGGCGTATTCGCCGGCGCGCGGCTTCGCCCGCTCCTGCGTCTGGCCGGTGTAGCCGAAGCGCTCGAAGCGCGCGCTGGCGGCGGGGTTGTCCGCGGCCTCCGCGCGCAGGATGGTCGTGATGCACAGTGCGGCCAGCAATGCTGTCTGATGTCTCATAATTTAATACCAGAAAAAAATGCGGCCCCGTGATGGCAGGGCCGCCAACTCGCCGGAGCGAGACCATGAACCGTTACATTGAAACTGATACTGAAACTAGAACGCCGTGCGCAGCGACACCGTGTAGCTGCGGCCCGGCTTGTACTCGTCGTAGATCGCATTGCTGAACTGCGTATAGGTCTGGCTGATTGCATTGTTCAGGTTCCAGGCCGACAGCGTCACGTCGGTGTTGTAGGCGAAATTGAACATGCGTTTCAGGTTCATGCTCAGCGACAGGTCGACCTGCTTGCGCTCCGTCGTGTACGCGTAGGCGCCGCCGTCCACCGACAGGCCCGTGCTGGTATTGACCACGTGCGATGCCGTGTACTGGCGCGATACGCGGGCCGACAGGCCGTTGCGTTCGTAGTACAGCGTGAAGTTGTTGGTGCGCGGCGGCACGCCGGAGACGGGCGGCGCGTTGACCGCTTCGTCGGTCTGCTTGGTGTACGTGAAGTTGCCGGTGAAGCCGAAGCCTTTCACGGGCAGCATGTCGAGCGGCTGCTGCCATGTCAGCTCCACGCCGCGCACCTTCAGCTTGGTATCGATGTTGTACGGCGCGGTGATTTCCACCAGGTGGTTGGCCCGGCCGCCGCTGGCGTCGACCGCTACCTGCTGCGCATCCGTCAGGCCGATGGTGCCGTACATCGCATCGAGTTCGGCCAGCGTGTACTGCAGCACGCGCAGGCCCGGGCGGCTGGTGATGTCCTTCGCGAACACGCTGCCCGCCACGTAGGCTTCGCGGCTGAAGTAGTACTCGATGCCGGCATCGTAGTTGTTGGCGGCGAACGGCTTCAGGTTCGGGTTGGTGAGGTTGCCCTGGCGTGCGCCCTGGTCGCCGATGGAAACGCGGGTCTGGCGCAGGTCGGCCGGGTTGGCGCGCGTCAGCGATTTCGAGCCGGACAGCCGGAAGATCGTGTTCGGCGTGATGTTGTAGGCCAGCGTGGCCGACGGCAGCGTATTGCTGTAGTGAACCGTCTCGTAAGCCCACGACGAGACGTTCGGATACAGCCCGCCGGCCTGCAGCCCGGCGTTGCGCGGATCGGCCACCGACGACAGGTCGCCG
The DNA here is from genome assembly GCF_055502615.1 of Pseudoduganella sp. jia 9. Taxonomy (NCBI): domain Bacteria; kingdom Pseudomonadati; phylum Pseudomonadota; class Betaproteobacteria; order Burkholderiales; family Oxalobacteraceae; genus Pseudoduganella; species Pseudoduganella sp. jia 9. The sequence continues at coordinate 26,166 of NZ_JBUPWE010000023.1, forward strand.
ATGGTCTGCTTGGTGCGCGCATGGCGCAGGCCGGCGTTGTAGCGCAGCGTGCGGCCGAAGACCTGGGCGCGGCCATTGACTTCCGCATAGGCGGACGACACCACTTCGCGGATGTAGCCGCCGCTGCCGCTGTTGAAGCCGTTGTAGATATTGTCGCGGAAGTACTGGTAATCGGTATCCTTTGCGAACTTTGGCCAGTCGACGGTGATGAAACCATGGTCGCTGGCGTGCGCGTAGTTCGGCACCGCGGCATTCGGGACCACCGAGCCCAGGTACGCCAGCGGCGGGCCGCCAGCCGTGTAGCCGGTACCATAGCCCGGGTATGCCGTGGCCGCATCGGCGATCGGCCCCGGCGTGCTGCGCCCGTCGCAGCCTGGCGTGCGCAGTTGCGGGTTCGGCCCGAACAGCCGCGCGTTGACGTTGTTGCCGCAGGCGACGTTCATCCACGCATCGGCCGTGCTGTAGCCACGGTAGCGCCGTTCGATGTCATCCCACGCCGCACCCACTTTCAGCGACAGGTCGCTGTCGCCCCAGGCCACGTTCAGGCGCGAACCCTTGGTGGTATTGGTGCGCTCGTACAGGTCCATGCGCAGTCCGGACAGATTCTGGCCGGCCTGGTACCAGCCGAAGTTGGACGGATCGTTGACGTCCAGGTTGCCCGTATAGGTAGGCGTCTGTCCGGGTGTGGTGTTGTCGTAGTCGATCACCGAGTTCGCCGACCGGGTGGCCAGCAGCACGGTCGGCATGTCGCGCCAGAACGTGCTCTTGGTGTAGTTCACGTGGCCGTCGACCGTCCACTTGTCCGCCGGGCGCCATTCGAAGCCGGGGTTGAAGCTACGGAACAGGGTCTTTTCCTTCATCGGCCGGAACTCCAGCGACCAGAAGGTGTTGGCGAACGTGCCCTTGGTGATCACACAGCCGGTGGTGCAGTCGCTGCGGTCGAATTCCAGGCCGATCGGGATCGGCGTGTTGGCGCGCGTGCCCACGTTCATGCCTTCGGACAGCATGCTGTTCTCCTTTTGCGCGAACAGCGTGTCGAGGTAGATGTCCCACTGGTCGTTTGGCTGCCACTGCACGCTGATCACTTCACCGGCGCGCTTGCGTTCACCCTGGTAGATGATGTGGCGACCCAGGCGGCCCATCAGGCCGTTGTCGATCTGCTGGATCGTCGCGCCGGGATTCAGCGCCAGCAGCATGGCGCGATCGATCTGCTTGCCGGGCACCAGCACCGATTGCGCATACGAGGGCAGGGAAGCCAGCGGCAGGCCGGAAGGCACCGTGTCCGGCGTCGACTGCGAACCGCCGCCGGTGCTGTTGGCCTTGTCGGCGGGGTTGGCCTGGAACCCCTTCAGCTGCAGGTTGCGCATGTCCACGGTCTGGAAGGCGTCGGTCTTGTATTTCGTGTTCCCCCAGGCCACGCCGCCGAGGATGCCGAAGCGCCCGAAGGTGCTGCTGTTCCAGGTATTGCTGATCAGGCCCGAGCCGGTATTGCCCCACTTGCCGTCGCGGTCGCGGTAATTGCCGGACAGCGTGAAGGCCGAGCGCAGGCCCTGCTTGTCGAACGGGCGCACGCTGCGCATGTTGACGGTGCCGGCGATGCCGCCCTCGATCACGCTGGCCTGCTGGCTTTTATAGACGCTGGCGCTGCGGAACAGTTCGGACGGCAGGAAATCCATGTCCACTTCGCGGTTGGCGCTGATGTTGCCGCCCCAGCTGCCGGCCGATGCCGACGCCATCGGCGCACCGTTCAGCAGCACGCGGGTGAATGCCGGGCCCATGCCGCGGATCGAGATGTTCATGCCTTCGCCGTCGATCGAGGCACGGGTGACCTGCACGCCGGGCACGCGCGACAGCGCATCGGCGATGTTCGGATCTGGGAACTTGCCCATGTCCTCGGAGAACACGGTATCGGACAGGCCGATGTTGTCGCGCTTCTCGGCGGCGGACAGGCCGAGCGAGCTGCGGAAGCCACTGACGGTCACCGTCGGCACGACCGTGGCCGGGCTGCCGGCCGTAGCCGGCGTGGTGCCGGAGCTGGCGTTGACGTTGGCGTTGGCGTTGGTGTTGGTGTTGGCGGGAACGGGTCCCGGCGGCGTGTCGGCCTGCGACTGGGCAAAGGCGCTGCCGACGATTGTCGAGATAACGCTCAGTACGAGCGCGTCGCGGCCCAAGCGGCGCCGGGCGGCGCCTGCAACTTTTTTGTTCATCCATGTCTCCGTTATTGTTGGCCTCGAAGGGCGCTGTCGGCCGGTGGTCCGTGCCGCATGTTCTACTGGATTGGTATTGCTGGATTAACAACATCTGCATTTGGTACTACGTGTCGTTTGTCATGGTCTCCTTTCGTTGAACTGGTCTCGCCGTGATAGCGAGCATCAAAAATGATATGCGCAACCATCGCTCATGCGGCTGAGCGTTTCACCGCGATCTTCAGTGCGCTGAAATATTTCTGGCCGTGAAAGCGAATCTAGACCTTGTTTTATCGCTAATCCAATAACTTATAACGGCAGATCGATATCCAATTCGATATCAGACTGCCTGATTTCTCGACGGCGCCCTGTAAGTCACTGGATTGAAATGAATAGCGCAATCATGTTGATTGGTAGCGCTTCCAGCGTCTTTTTGCCGGCTGGGGGCGGGTTGACGCTTTTTTGCAACATCAGCAATGCTGTAAGCTCATGCTTTGTACAACCGCTTGCAAGTCATCCATGCTGATCAATTGCGTTGCCTACCAGGAAGGCAAGAAACTGACCGATGTTCCCGTGGTGGACATCAGCGAGTACCTGAAAGAACCGGAGACTTTCGTCTGGGTCGCGCTGCGCGATCCCGGCGTCGACGAAATCGCCGTGATGCAGGACGAATTCAGCCTGCACGAACTGGCCATCGAGGATGCCGCGCGCGGTCACCAGCGGCCCAAGATGGAGGAGTACGGGGCCAGCATCTTCATGGTGGTCCACATCGTCGAACTGGAAGACGACGAGCTGAAGGTCGGCCAGCTGGCCGTCTTCGCGGGACCGAACTACGTGCTGTCGGTGCGGCGCGATTCGCGGCAGGATTTCCTCGGCGTGCGCGCCCGCGCCGAGCGCGAGCCTCACCAGTTGGGCAAGGGTGCCGGCTTCGTGCTGTATGCACTGGTCGATGCCGTGGTCGACCGTTACTTCCCCATCGTCGACATGCTCGAATCGGAGCTCGAATCGATCGAAGACCACATCTTCAGCCAGCAGGATGCGCAGCGCGCCAACGTCGAGCGCCTGTATGCGCTCAAGCGCAAGGCGCTGGTGCTGCGCCATGCGGTCATCCCGCTGATGGACGCCGTGGGGCGGCTGCACGGCGGCCGCGTGCCGAGCGTGGTGGCCAGTACGCAGGATTACTTCCGCGACGTGCACGACCACCTGTTCCGCATTGCCGGCCGGCTCGACGCGGTGCGCGACACGATCAATACCGCGATCCAGGTCACGCTGTCGATGGTGGCCATCGAGGAAAACGACATCAGCAAGAAGCTGGCATCCTATGCGGCGATCTTCGCGGTATTTACCGCATTTGCCGGGGTGTGGGGCATGAACTTCGAATTCATGCCGGAGCTGAAATGGAAATACGGCTATCCGTTCGCGCTGCTGACGATGGCGACAGTCTGTGGCTACCTGTACCGGCGCTTCAAGAAAGCGGGCTGGCTGTGACCGCCGGCGTGCGCAAAAAGCCCCTCATGATGTAAGGAAATATTTACTATTTGTCATAAATCCGTCATACTTCGAGCCCTCCAAGTAATGCTCCAGACGCAGCACTGATAACGCTAGCAGCACCGGTCATCGGAGCAGGTAGCCGTTGCGAAGATCCCGCAGGCGCGCATCACCTCGTGTGGCGCGCCGGGTAGCTCGCTGAGGAGGTCGAAGATGAGAACAACGGTAATGGAAGTGGCGGTAGCGGATGCGCCGGTTGATGAGGCGTGCCGTCGGGTAATGCAGAAGTTGCTGGAAGCAGGATGCGTACTGGCCGACGTGCCATATTCGCTGGAACCCTTCCAGGTAGCCGAGCCGGATATGCGCTACCTGTTGCAGCATGGCGAAGTCTATGAACCGGGTACGTCGCTGGTGATGCCGGTCCTGCAATCGGTCACGGTGGAAAAGAAGGGCGCCGATGTCGGCAAGATTTCCTTCGTGCTGGCGGTGAATCTGACCTGATCGCTGGCCTGGCCGCTGGCCCGATCGCCGCCCACTGCGCCGCGCCTCAAGCGGCGGCGCGACCGATATCCGTCACCTGCTGGTGGATGGCATTCTTTTCCAGCATGTGCAGCGGCAGGCTGACGAAAATGCCCATGCGTGCGCGGATCTGGTGAAAAGCGCGGTGAAATGCGGCGTGCATCTGCTCTTCGCTGCCCGCGATCGCCGGATCTTCGACATCCCAGTGCGCGGTGATCGGATGGCCCGGCCAGCACGGGCACTCTTCGCCGGCTGTTTCGTCGCACACGGTGAAGATGAAATCCATCACCGGCGCATCCGGCGGCGCGAATTCATCCCAGTTCTTGCTGCGCAGTCCATCGAGCGGATAGCCGGTGGGCCGGATCTGTTCAAGCGCCAGCGGATCGACGCTGGCGCCCGGGCGGCTGCCGGCCGAGAAACCGCGGAACCTGCCATTGCCCATCGTCGTTACCAGTGCTTCGGCCATGATGCTGCGCGCGGCATTGCCGCTGCACAGAAACAGAACGTTGTATACCTTTTCTTCCATCGCGATTCTTTCAGGATTGAGGCGCACGGCGCAGCCGGCAACCGGATTGCCAACGATAAGCCGCATTCTTGACCGCCCGATGACATTCAGGTCTGCAATTGGGGATAGCGCCGGAACAGCCGCTGGTACCAGGGCAGTTGCCAGAACAGGCAGCCGGCCGTGCGCAGCGCATCGCGCTCGGGCATGCCGGCGGCGATCAGGCTGTCCGCGGCGCGCAGGTGCGCAACCAGCCGGAGTCCATCGCGCAGCAGCCAGGCTGCCATGGCCGAGACCAGCCCGAGCGCGATCCAGGCCGCCGCATCGCCGGCGGCGGGGAGTGCGAAAGCGATTCGATTCATGCCGGTGCCTCGTGATGAAGTGCCAGCTTGCAGCGTAGAGGGGGATTGTGACGGCAGGATGACACGGCGCCATCCGTGCTCCCGCCTCCCTACACCTCCCACTGCATCTTGAACGTCAGCGCCCCGTTGACGGTATTGGCCGCGCTGGCCCGGTCCCGCGCGTAGCCCACCGACAGCGAACGGCCATGCCGCCACAGGTGCCGGTACAGCAGCGAGCGGTGCGAGCCGCGCTCGGCCCACGGCGCCAGGCCGGACACGCCGTCGTCGCGCCGTGACGACGAGGTATTCTGCGCCAGCAGGCGCAGCGAATCGCTGGCGGTGAAGTGCAGCATGCCGAGCCAGCGCCAGCCGTTGTCGGCGAACGCGGGGCGGCCCCGCGTACCTTCGATCCATGCCCGGTTGACGCGCACGTCCGATTCCATCGCCCAGCCGCGGCCGGCCGGGCCCAGCGGGAAACGGAAGCCGGCATCGACGACGACATTGCCGCCATTGCCCACCCGGTCGGCATCCGCGTCGAGCTGCCGGCCCAGCGTGACCTCGGCCTTCAGCACCGGCATCCACGGCAGCGGCGACGACGCGAAGCCGAAGTGCAGCGCACGCGTGTCGTGCAGCCTGCCGTCGCGGCGCGCGCGCTGCCGGTCGAAGCCCAGGTTGGCCCACAGGTCGGTCTGGCGGCCGGCGCGGAACCAGATGCCCGGCTGTACCTTGCGTTCGACGATCTGGTTGGCCTGCTGGCCCAGCGTGGCATCGGACAGCGTGCGGATCTCGTGCAGGCCCAGGTGCGCTTCCAGTTCGTACAGCTTCAGCGGCCCGGCGCCGAATGCCGATGCGGGCACGTCGTGCTCGCCGAGGCGGCGGTTCAGGTTGATGTCCGTCTTCACCACGCCGGCCTGCGGCACGAAACCGTTGTCGTTGACGAAGCCGGGGCCGATCGCCTCGACCTTGGCCTCGTTCCACCAGTCGTCGCTGATGTGCACATACCTGCCTTGCCCATAGCTGCCGCGGCGCGCCGGCACCTTCACCGTGGCCTGCCGCGGCTTGTCGGCGAAGGCGGCGCTGTTCTGCGAGTGCATCAGCAGCCACGACGCCTGCCTGCCGCCGCCGCGCCACTGGCCGTCGACGCCGGCCACCGCGTTGCTGCCGCCATCGCCGTAGCCGCGCTGCGAGACGAAGGCGCCCAGCAGCATGCCGTCGCGATGCCAGCGCGCGCGCACCAGGCTGGCCAGCGTGCGCCGGGTCTGCGCGTACTCCGCCGTTTCGTACACGCTGCCGCGCTGTACCACGCCGCCTTCCTCGTCGCGCAGGCTCATCGCGGTGGCATCGGCCTGCGCATTGCGCCACGTGCCGCGCAGGCCCCACTGCGGGCTGGCGATCGTGCGCGAATAGAACGCCGACAACGGCAGGCCCAGCACGTCGGCACTCTCCAGGAAGAAGCCGCGTTTCTCCGGCAGGGACAGGGCGATGCGGCTGGCCCCGGTCGGCACCGGTTCGTCGATTTCCACCTGCGAGAAATCGGGATTGAGCGTGGCGTTGAAGACCCAGTCGGCGCGCGGGCGCGCATTGATTTCCAGCCCCAGGCTGGCCTGGTTGCCGTGCCGCCGGCCGCTATCGTCCCGGTCGCTGCTGGCGCGCACGGTGAGCTCCGGCTTCAGCTCGAGGAAGGCGCGGTCGCGCACGGCCTGCACGGTGCCGCCCATGCCGCCGATTTCCTGCAGCGCGTCGATGTAGCTGAGCGAACCGGTCTTCAGCGGCGTACTCGTCAGCCGCAGGCCGCCCGCATGCGGCACGCTGCGCTCGATCATCAGGCGCCAGGCCTTGCCGTCCGCATACGGGAAGCGCAGGTTCGACAGCGGCCAGCGGATCTCCATGCTGTAGCCGTCGGGCAGCCGCCGTACCGCCGCATCGACCGGAAAATCCGGGCCCAGGTCGTCCTCGTCCTCGTCGGCGCGGTACATGCCGTCGCTGAGCACGCCGTCGATGTTGACGCGGACGAACTGCGCGGCGCGGCCATGCCCGGTGGGATCGAGCCAGATGCCGATGAAGTCCTGGTCCTGGGCGACCTTGTCGCGCCGCGCCAGCGAGCTGCGCATGCCGGCCGGCGTGCCATCCCATGCGCGAATGCCGAAGATCAGCGCATCGCCGTCGATCAGCAGGCGCACGCTGGTGCGCAGGCCGGCCGGCAGCGGCTTGCCGTTCTCGGGCAGGAACTGGTGGAAGTCGGCGAACTCGGGCGCGGCCTGCCACGGCGTTTCGCCCAGCTCGCCATCGACGGTGACGAGCTGGTGCCGGTCGAGCAGCAGCGCGGGCAGCGAGGGCAGCACCGTGCCTTCGTCGGCGGTGACGGCAAGCGGTGCGGCAAGGAGGCAGAGCAGGGTCGAGACTTTTCTGATGAAATCCATGGGAGGCTGGAGAGTGAAACACATGCCGCCGGGCCGGCGCGGGCGGCAAGTCTAGCATTGCTGTTCTGGTAACTCCAGCGTTTCGTGGCGGGCCAGCCGCCGGCGCCTCAGTCCAGCATGCCGCGGCGCAGCGCGATCACCACCGCGTGCGTGCGGTCGCTGGCCTGCAGCTTCTGGAGCACGTTGCTGAGATAGCTCTTGACGGTCTCCTCGGCGATGCCGAGCCGGTGCGCCACGTCGCGGTTGCCGAGACCCTGGGCCACCAGCGCCAGCACGTCGTGTTCGCGCGCGGTCAGCTGTTCCTGCCGGCCTGCCGCGAGCTGGCGCGTCAGCTCGGGAGCCAGCACGCGCCTGCCGGCGTGCGCGGAGCGCACCAGGTCGGCCACGCCGGCGCACAGTTCGCTCTTCAGCACGTAGCCGGCCGCCCCCGCTTCCAGCGCGCGGTGCACCTGGCCGTCGCCCGCATAGGTACTGACGGCGAGGATGCAGGCCTGCGGATCGCCGCGGCGGATCGCGCGGATCGCGTCGACGCCGTGGCAGCGCGGCATCGAAAGGTCCATCAGCGTCACGTCCGGCCGCAGTTCGCGGTAGCAGTCCTGGGCGGCCAGGCCATCGCCGGCTTCGGCCACGACGACGATGTCGCCGGCTTCTTAGAGCACGCCGACGATGCCGCGCCGCATCAGCGGATGGTCGTCGACCACCAGCACCCGCAGCTTTGCCGCCTCGCTCATCGCAGTGCTCCCTCGCGCTCGGCGGACGCGTCGCCTGCATCCTCCGGGGCGTCGCCGGCATACGCCAGCCGCGCCGGTATCCGCAGGCGCCAGCAGGTGCCCTGGCCGGGCGCGCCGGCCAGTTCCAGCGTGGCGCCGATTCCGGCGGCGCGTTCGCGCATGCCGGGAATGCCCCAGTGCCCGGCGCGGCCTTGGCGCTGCTCGGTATCGATGCCGGTGCCGTCGTCGCGCACGGCAAGCGCGAATTCGTGCTCGCCGTAATGCAGCGTCGCTTCGATGCGGGTGGCCCGGGCGTGCAGGAAAGCGTTGCGCACCGCTTCCTGCGCGATCGCCAGCACTTCGTCGCGCACCGGCGGATGCAGGCGCCGCGCCGTGCCGTCGCGGATCACCTCGAACGCCGCCGTGCCCGGCGCGACGAGGCGGCGGCCGTACGCGTCGAGGTGCGCCGCCAGGCCGCCATCGGGCGCCGGCAGCTGTTCGTCCACGCGCAGTTCGCCCACCTTGCTGCGGCCTTCCTCGAGCACCTCGGCGGCCAGCGACAGCGCTTCCTGCATCATCGGCCGGGTCGGCGCGTCTTCCGGCGTGCGCAGTGCGATGCGGCGGAAATGCATGATCAGGCCCTGTACCGACTGCAGCAGCGTGTCGTGCAGGTCGCGCGCGATGCGTTCGCGCTCGGCCACGCGGGCTTCGAAGGTACGGGTCATGCGCCGCAGCGCCATGCGCAGGCGCAGCCGGTGCAGGCCGAACGCGGCCAGTGCCAGCAGCACCGCGCACAAAACCTTGAACCAGGCGCTCTGCATGACGGTGGGCGGAATCTCGATACGCACCCGTGCCCCTTCCTCGTTCCACAGGCCGTCGTCGTTGGCCGCCTTGACGCGGAACGTGTACGTGCCGGGATCGAGCCGCGTATAGAACGCGGCGCGGCGCTCGCCGGCATCCTGCCAGCCGGCGTCGACGCCTTCCAGCATGTACTGGAAGCGCACGCGGTGCGGCACCGCCAGGCTCAGCGCGGCGTAGTCGATGCGCACGTTGCCGGGGCCCGCGGGCAGCCGCACTTGGGCCGCCGCCGGCCAGGTCCTTCCGGCGGCATCGATGCCGGTCACGTGCACCGGCGGCACCACGCGATTGCGCGGCGCATGGGCCGGATCGAAGCGGTACACGCCGCTGGTGGTGGACATGACCAGTTCCCCGGCCGCGGTGCGCACCATCGACGGCGCCGGCAGCATCGGCGGGGCAGTGCCGAACAGGCCGTCGTTCTCGTCATAGCGGCGGTAGCGCGCGCGGTAGGCGGGATCGGTCAGGGCGCGCCGCAGTTCGGCGCCGGGAATGCCGAACAGTCCGCGTGCGGTGTTGGCCCACAGCGTGCCGTCCGGCGCGAGGACGATCCCCGAGGCGCCGGCGAACTGTTCGCCGTTCGCGCCGCGGATGCGCTGGCCGCGCCGTCCGTCGAAGCGGGCGATGCCTTCGTCGCCGCCCAGCCACGCGCCGGCCGCGTCGGGAACGATCTGCAGGATGCCGCCGATATCGAGGCCCTGCGCCGGGCCGAACTTGCTGACCTGGCCGCCGCGCAGGATCGCCATCGCGCTGCCGGTGGAGCCGAACCAGAGGGCGCCGTCGGTGCCGGCCGCCATCGTGGTGACGGCCAGGCCTTTCAACGCTTCATGTCCGCCATGCGGCACCCAGCCGCCGCCATCGTCGCGATACGTCCCGCCCGGCCCGAACGACACCCACAGCGCATCGTCCGCAGCCATGGCGAACGAGAAGACGCCGAGCCATTTCGGTCGCCGGACGGCTTCCGGTACCGCTATCGGCACCTGCCGCAGGCCATCCATCTTCCAGATCGCGCCATACCCGCCGCCCCATACGGTGCCATGCCGGTCGCGGTAAAGCTGCGTGACGAGGTTTTCTTCGCTCGGCGGCGGGCCGAACGTCTCCGGCGGTGCCTCCGCGCTGCGCAGCCAGGAGCGGTCGATCCACAAGCTGCCGCCGGCCCCTGCCACCAGCGGGCGGGCGTCGCTCAGGTAGTTGGGCAGGGCGATCTCGCGCATGCGGCTGGGCCGGAACTGGTCCAGGCCGTTCTGCGTGGCGATCCACACGCTGCCTTCGCGGTCCTCGAAGGCCACCAGGGCCCGGTCGCCGCTCAGGCCCTGGCGCGCCGTAAACCCCTGCAGGCGCGGCTGCCCGTCCTCGACGGCGACGCGCAGCACGCCGTTGGACACCGGGAACCAGAAATTGCCGCGGCTGTCGATGCTGAAGCGTTCTGCTGGCTTGATCCGCCGCAGCACATCGTCGAGTGCCGCGCGCGATGCATCGGCTGGGGCAACGGCTGGGGCATTGGCCGGTGCGGCGGGCGGCGCATCCGGCGGCGCGCCGGCATCCATGCGGCGCAAGCCCCGCTCGCCGCCGTCGGATGCCCACACGGTGCCGTCCGGCGCCCTTACCAGGGAGCCCGGCACGATCTGCGGCGCTACCAGGGTGAAATTCGTCTCGCCCGGCCGCATGCGGAAATTGCCGCGCGAGCCCTGGGCCCAGACGGTGCCGCCAGCGTCGACATTGACCGCGAAGATGCCGCCGCGCACCGAGCCGGCCTTGTTGACCTTGCGCCATTGCCGGGCGTCTTTGTCGAGCACGTGCAGGCCGCTTCCGGAAGCCAGCCACAGGCGGCCGTCGCGCGTGCCGGCGATGTTGTGCACGAGCCCGCCCGCGAAACCATCCTTTTGCAGGAAGACCTGGACCTTGTCGCCATCGACGACATACAGGTCGCCGAAGTAGGGGGCCACCCACAGGCGGCCGTCGGGCAGCGTGCCCATGCGGCGGATGTTGACCGGCATGTCCACGCCCGGCGGCGGGCGGTAGGGGCTGAAGCTCACGCCATCGAAACGGAACAGCCCGGTGGGGCTGGCCAGCCACAGCCAGCCGTCCGGTGTCTGCGCCATCGCCTGGATATTGGGCGGCGCGCCGTCCCGGGTCAGCCAGCGCGCATGCAGCAGCGGAATCGCCGGCTGCCCGGACGGCAGCGCTTCGGTGGGGAGTGCTTCGGCGGACAGTGCCGCCGGCGCGGCGGCAAAAGGCAAAGCCGGCGCGAGCAGGAACAGCCCGGGCACGGCGGCAAGCAGCGGTTTCATCACACATCCCCTGGCGATCGTCGTCGCGTAATGGTGTTATCCGGGCTCCGGTAGCGGTCGATGGCGCCGCCCGCCACCCCCGATCGAGCCTGTTGCAGGGATGGCAGTGCCCGTTATGCTAGCCATTATGCCCTTTCCCGGTGTCAAATCAACATCGGCATGGCACGCCTGTTTCCGTGGTTGCAAACGATGTCACAACCTGCGTAACGAATTTTGTTTGGGGGGAATACGTATGGAAACCGAAATAGCGCCGTTCGAGACGCTGGCATTCCTGGACTTCGAACTGACGCTGGCACGCCGCCAGCTGTTGCGCGGCGGCGTGCCGGTGGCCGTCGGCGGCCGCGCCCTCGACCTGCTGGCACTGCTGGCCGGCCACGCCGGCGAGGTGCTGGAAAACCGCGTGCTGATGCGCGCGGTGTGGCCGCGCACGGTAGTGGAAGAAGTCAACCTGCGCGTGCAGATCGCGGCACTGCGCAAGCTGCTCGGCGGCGGCGGGCATTGCCCGTACATCGTCAACTACGCGGGGCGCGGCTATTGCTTCACCGCGCCCGTGACGCGCCTGGTGCCGGCCGGCGCGCGGGTCGTGCCGCGGCAGCCGGCACCGCTGCTGGCGGTACCAGCGCCGGCGGCACTCACACACGCCGCGCCGGGACCGGCCCCGCTCAGGCCGGCGGCAGCAGATAGACGCCCGGCTCAGCCGATAATCCTCGTTTGACCTGCCGCGTGGTGTCATCGGAGAGGATTTCCTCGGCCCCGGCTTCAAGTGCCGCGAGGGCGTGGCGCACCACATCGGCCGGTGCGGCCTTCGGGCCGGGCAAGTGGGCGACCATGTCGGTTTCCATGAACGCCACGTGCAGGCCGATCACCTGCGTGCCCTGGGCGCGCAGTGCGTGCCGCACGCCGTTCGTCATTGCCCAGCTGGCGGTCTTGGCCACGCAGTAGGGGTCGGCGCCGGGCATGCTGATCCAACTGAGCACCGACAGCACATTGAGCAGGGCACCGCCGCCGTTGGCGCCGAGCACCGGCGCGAACGCGCGGCACATGGCCAGCGTGCCGAACAGGTTGGTCTGCAGTTCTTCGCGCAGCACCTCGTCGCCGTCGCCGGCCAGCAGCTCGCCGCCGCGAATGATGCCGGCATTGTTGATGAGCAGCGTGACGTCGGCGCATTCGCGGGCGGCGGCAGCCACCTGTGCCGGGTCGGTGATGTCGAGCCGGATCGGGATCGCGCCGGGCAGGTCGACGGTGGCCGGGTCGCGCGCCGCGGCATACACCTTGCGTGCGCCACCCTGCAGCAGCGCGCTAGCCCAGGCGCGCCCCAGGCCGCGGTTGGCGCCGGTGACGAGGGCGATCGAATCGTTGACTTTCATGGTGGCTCCCTGGTGGTTGGTAAACCTTGTTGGCAAACGTTGTGCAATCCGGCCATGGTAGGCGTGGCCGCGGCGCGCGGCCAGTTAAAACCCGTGAAGGGCTTGCCGGCGGATTAACACCGTTTAACTTGTCCGGCCCCGGGCGGCATTCCATGATCGAGACGGCGCGAATCGTCGTGCCCGCCGCCACTCATCCAGGAGGAGCCATCATGAAGCATCTCACCACCGCCGCCGGCGCGCCCGTCGCCGACAACCAGAACACGCTGACCGCCGGCCCGCGCGGGCCGGCGTTGCTGCAGGATGTCTGGTTCCTTGAAAAGCTGGCCCATTTCGACCGCGAGGTCATTCCAGAGCGACGCATGCACGCGAAGGGCGCGGGGGCCTACGGCACCTTCACGGTCACGCACGACATCACGCCGTTCACCCGTGCCAGCCTGTTCGCGCAAACCGGCAAGACTACCGGCGTGTTCATGCGCTTCTCGACCGTGGCCGGCGAACGGGGCGCGGCCGATGCCGAGCGCGACATCCGCGGCTTCGCCGTCAAGTTCTATACGGAGCAGGGCAACTGGGACCTGGTGGGCAACAACACGCCGGTGTTCTTCCTGCGCGACCCGCTGAAATTCCCCGACCTGAACCACGCCGTGAAGCGCGACCCGCGCACCGGCATGCGCAGCGCCGACAACAACTGGGATTTCTGGACACTGCTGCCCGAGGCACTGCACCAGGTGACGATCGTGATGAGCGACCGCGGCATCCCGCGCAGCTACCGCCACATGCACGGCTTCGGCAGCCACACGTTCAGCTTCATCAACGCCGCCAACGAACGGCACTGGGTCAAGTTCACCTTCCGCACGCGGCAGGGCATCGAGAATCTCACCGATCCGGAAGCCGGCGCGCTGATCGGCGGCGACCGCGAAAGCCATATGCGCGACCTGTACGACAGCATCGAGCGGGGCGACTTCCCGCGCTGGACGCTGTACGTGCAGCTGATGCCGGAGCGCGAGGCGGCCACCTGCCCGTACAACCCCTTCGACCTGACCAAGGTGTGGCCGCATGCCGACTACCCGCTGCACGAAGTGGGCGTGCTGGAGCTGAACCGCAATCCGGACAATCATTTTGCCGAGGTGGAGCAGGCCTCGTTCAACCCGGCGCACGTAGTGCCCGGCGTCGGCTTCTCGCCGGACAAGATGCTGCAGGGGCGGCTGTTCTCGTACGGCGACGCGGCGCGCTACCGGCTCGGCGTCAACCATCACGTGATCCCGGTGAACGCGCCGCGCTGCCCTGTGCACAGCTACCACCGCGACGGCCAGATGCGTACCGACGGCAATATGGGCGGCGCCACGTCGTACGAGCCGAACAGCCGCGGCGAATGGGTCGAGCAGCCCGATTTCAGCGAGCCGCCGCTGTCGCTCGAAGGCGCCGCCGACCACTGGAACCACCGCGTCGACGACGATTACTTCAGCCAGCCGCGCGCGCTGTTCCGCAAGATGTCGCCGGCCCAGCAGCAGGCGCTGTTCGAGAACACGGCACGCTCGATCGCCACCGCCTCGGCACCGGTCAAGGCGCGCCACATCGACAACTGCACGCGCTGCGATCCTGACTATGGCGACGGCGTGGCGCGCGCCATCGCGCAGCTGGCGGAATTGCGCTGACAACCCCGGCGGCGGGCGGCCGACAACGGCGCCCGCCGCTTCACATCGGGAGAACATCATGACGCACGATCTACTGGAGGCAAGCGGGGAGAGCGCCCGGGCGGTACTGCTGTTCGGCGAATTCCGCCTCGACACGGGGCAGCGCCTGCTGTTCCGCAACGATGCCGCGCTGCGGCTCGGCGGCCGCGCGCTGGACCTGCTGGTGACGCTGGCCGAACGGCCCGGCGAAGTGCTCAGCCACGGCGAACTGGAAGCGCGCATCTGGCCCGGCACGACAGTCGAGGACAGCAGCCTGCGCGTGCATATCGCGGCCTTGCGCCGGGTGCTCGGCAAGGAGCGCTACATCGCCAACGTGCCGGGACGCGGCTACAGCTTCGTGGGCAGCGTGGCGCGCCTTGGCTGAGGCGGTGACGACGCGGTGACTACGCGGTGACTACGAGGTGGCTGAGCGACGGCTACGCGGCGCTCGCTTGCGGACGCGGCGCCGTGCCGTGCAGCGCGCGCAGGTGCCGCACCTGCATCCATGCACCCACCAGGAACACGAGGAACAGCGCGCCCACCACCGCCTTCAGCCACGGCTCTTCGGTGCTGGCCGCCAGCGGTGCGCCGGCCGGCAGGCGCAGCGACGTCTCCGTGATGCCGGGGATGAAGTGGAAGTACAGCGTCAGCGACAGCGCCACCGTTTCAATGTACGGCGAGCGCGCACCCAGCCGCCCGCGCGCCGCCAGCCAGGCCACGCCCAGCGTCAGCAGCGTGACCACGCCCAGCATGTGCGCTTCGTTGAAGCCGCCGCGGGTGAAGATGCCGAAACCGGTCAGGCAGGTCAGCAGCGTGGCGACGACGTACACGCGGCCATGCCGGGTGTGCCAGCCTATCAGGCCGCTGCGCGCCAGCGCGCTGAAGCCGGCGGCCAGCGCCACCAGGCTGATGGCGGTATGGATCGTGCCCAGCGATGTCAGTCCGAACATGATGCCTCCCCTCAGGAAACCGTATCGATGAATTGCCCGGTGCTGCTCATGCGCGCGTAGGCGAAGCCCAGCGCCGCCATGAAGGCCGCATGGGCGTGCGCCGCGGGCACCGGCACGCCATCGAATTCCAGGTCGCGCGATGCGCAGGCATCGTGGACGACCGTGACGGCGAAGCCGAAATCGTTGGCCGCGCGGGTGCACGCATCCACGCACATGTGGCTCATCGCGCCGCAGATGACCACTTCCTCGGTGCCATGCTCCTTCAGCGTGTCCAGCAGCGGCGTATCGCGGAAGGAATTGATGTGATGCTTCAGCAGTACCGGTTCGCCCGGCGCGGGCGCCGCCTTCGGGTGGATCGCGGCGCCCGCGGAACCGGGCACGAAGAACGGCGCATCGGCGGTGGGGAACTCGTGGCGGATATGCACCACCGGCGCCTGCCGCGCGCGAAAGTGCGCCAGCAGCGTGGCGACGTTGCCGGCGGCGGCCTCCATGCCCGCCTGTTCCCACTTCCCTCCCGGGAAATAATCGTTTTGCACGTCGATGACGATCAATGCCTGTCGTTTCATGATGTTCTCTCCTGTGAAAGCGCTTACTGGTTGACCTTGCCTGGGAGAGTCAGCTTGCCCGAGGCGACCTTGAATACGTCGGCCACGCACAGCAGCGGGCTGTGGACGCTGGCATTGACGCGCAGCGCGGCGCTGACGCCGTCGAAGCTGGCGCTTTCCACGGCGCCGATGTCGTCGAACGGCACCTTCACCGTCAGATCCGTGCCCTTGAACACGGGGCTCCAGCCCGGACTGTCGATCAGGATCGGCAGGTTCGGCCAGGTCTTCGGCACCTTCGGCTTTGTGCCCTCGGGGATGTCGACCACCTTCAGCGCACCCTTGCCGCACGCATCGTCCGGCTGCAGCACCACCCAGTGCGAATGCCACAGGTTGCCGTCGTTGGCCAGGTCGCCGTCGCCGTTTTCATCGTACAGCGGGGTATCGTCGAAGTCGGGATGCGACGTGACCGCGAAGGCCAGGATGCCGCTCTTCGCTTCGAAGCCGATCGCGGAAGGGTCGATCGTGGTCGGCCACACGTACGAGAACACCGAACTGCCGGCCAGCTTGCCGACCTTGCTGGGGTAGGATTCTCCGGCCTTGCCCGACACGGCGATGTGGAACACGGCCACGTTGCCCTCGGTGGTGATCTTGGTGTGAAAGATGTCGAAGTCGGCCTTCACGCCTTTGGCCGGCGCCGTCTGGATGCCGCCCTTGTGCTCCCTGGCGTCCTTTGCGCCGTGTCCCTTGCCTTCGTGCGCTCCGGCCGTCGCGGCGCAGGACATTGCCAGCACGAGCGCGGCGGCGGACAGGGCTTTCTTGCGGATTGCGGTTTTCATGCGGGTTCCTTGTCTATCGATGGTGAAAGTGGGCGGTCAGCGCAGCGTCTGCGCGAAAAAGCGGTCGGTGCGTTCGTTGGCAAGCGTGGCGCTGGCGGCGTCGTGGTGTTCGCCGCCCGGCCGTGCGAACGCGTGGCTGCAGCCGGGATAGCCGTGCACCGTGGCCGACGGCACGGCCGCCAGCGCGGCGCGGATGGCGCGCTGCGCCTCGGGGCCGATGTATTCGTCCTGCCCGGCCAGGTGGTACAGCAGCGGCGCGCGGATGCCGGCGGCGCGGTCGACGAAACGCTCGGTGCCTCCGCCGTAGTAGGCGACGTACGCATCGGCATCGGTGCGCGCCGCCGCCAGGAAAGTCAGCAGGCCGCCCAGGCAGTAGCCGGTGACGCCCACCTTGCCGGAGCTGCCCGGCAGGGCGCGCGCCACTGCGATGGCTGCCGCGATATCGTCCACGCCCTTGTCGAAGTCGTAGGCCTTGTACAGCACGAAGCCGCGCTCGGCATCGCTGGGATCGGCTTCCGACATCGACAGGTTGCGCTCGCTGCGCCAGAACAGGTCGGGGCACAGCGCCAGGTAGCCCGCTTCGGCATAGTGCGCGGCGATGCTGCGGATGCCTGGATTCACGCCGAAGATCTCCTGCAGCACGATGATCGCCGGTGCCGGCCCTGGCGCCGCCGGGCGCGCCAGCAGGCAATCGAATACGCCGTCGTCCACGGCGACCTGCACGGTTTCCTCATTCATTGGCTGTCCTTTCGTCGATGCGTTGGCCGGTGAGGAAAGCATAGGCGCGCGGCGGCGCGGCAGGCGTTAATACTTGTGATGCGATGCGGCCGCGAGGCGGTTGATTGTTCAAAATATATACAGTACAATCAGAGCCGTTCAACGACCGGAGGCGCGCATGCCCACGAAGAACCCGTTCCCCCCGATGCCGGATCGCCCATGACGGTTCCCGTTCGCCGATCGGGCAGGATCGACGCCCACCAGCATTTCTGGCGCCTGGCGGACCGCAACGGCGGATGGCCGCCGCCGGAGCTGACCGCCATCCACCGCGATTTCGAGCCAGGCGACCTGCAGCCGCTGCTGCGCGAATACGGCGTCGACGCCACCGTGCTGGTGCAGTCGCTGCCGGACGAAGCCGATACCCGCTTCATGCTTGGCCTGGCCGACCGCTTCCCGTTCATTGCGGCCGTGGTGGGATGGACCGACCTGAAGGCGCCCGATGCGCCGCGGCGCATCGCCGCGCTGGCCGCGCACGAGCGGCTGCGCGGCTTGCGGCCGATGCTGCAGGACCTCGACGACGAACGCTGGATCGACGATCCCGCGCTGGGTCCCGCGGTGGACGCGATGCTGCGCCACGGCCTCGCCTTCGATGCGCTGGTCCTGCCGCGGCACCTGCCGTCGCTGCTGGCCTTCGCCCGGCGCCATCCCGACCTGCCGGTCGTCATCGACCACGTCGCCAAGCCGGACATCGCATCCGGCGCGAGTGCCGGATGGCGCGACGATATCGCCCGGCTGGCCGCGCTGCCCCGGGTGCACTGCAAGCTGTCGGGCCTCGTCACCGAAGCGGGGCGGGACTGGACGGTGGAGCGGCTGCGCCCCTGTGCGGCACACGTGCTGGAGGCATTCGGCGCGCAGCGCGTACTGTGGGGCAGCGACTGGCCGGTGCTCGACCTGGCGGCCGACTATGGCCGCTGGCTGGCCGCCAGCGAGGAATTGCTGGCGCACCTGGACGAGGCGGACCGCCGGGCGGTATTTGGCGGCAATGCCCGCAGCTTCTACCGCATTGCCGGGTAAGGCCACCGCGAACACCCTAAGGTGCCTGCCGGTATGCGGGCAGGAGCACCGCTGCTGAACCTTGTTGCAACCGAATGGCGACAATCCACAGACAATTCCCCTGAAGTCGTATCGCGTCGCCCGTGCCATCCTCGCCGGCATTCATTTGCCGATATTTGCCATTCATGGCGTGAAGGAGGGCACGATGATCCACTTCAATGGCGTTCGACCGCGCGGCGGCGCGCAAAGCGTATCGCGGCGTCCCGGCCGCAGGAAGATCCTGGCCGGCGACGTCGTCACGATGGACGGAGGCCGCACGATCCTGCGGCAGGGCCGCGTCTGCATCGACGGCGCCGTCATCGCCGCCGTGCTCGGGCAGCACGACGGCCTGCCGGCCGGCTTCGAAGACATCGAGGCGGTTGATACGGGCGGCACGATCTTTCCCGGCCTGGTCGACCTGCACAACCACCTCACCTACAACATGCTGCCCCTGTGGCAGGTGCCGAAGCGCTACACCAACCGCAACCAGTGGCGCACGGAGGAGGCCAGCTACCAGACCGACGTGGCGCGGCCGGCCAGCCTGCTGGCGCGCCACCCGGACGCCGGCTACACGCGGGCGATCATCCGCTATGCCGAGTGCCGCAGCCTGTTCGGTGGCGTGACCACCGCGCAGGGCATGTCGCTGTCGTCGTCGAACGGCACGCGCAAGCTGTTCGAGGGGCTGGTGCGCAACGTCGAGCAGCCGCTCGAGCAGGGCTGGCCCACGGCCGGCTGCCAGACGCTGGATTACCATCGCGACGAAATCGTCACCAAGCTGGTGCCGGCGCTGGCGACGGGCATGCCGTTCTTCTACCACCTGAGCGAAGGCACCGACCGCGGGGCGCGACAGCGCTTCCGCGATCTGCTGCTGGACGACGGCAACTGGGCCGTCGGCAAATCGATGATCTGCATCCACTGCGTGGGATTGAAATCGCGCGATTTCAGCGTGATGGCGCGCACCGCCGGCATGGTCTGGTCGCCCACCAGCAACCTGCTGCTGTACGGCCGCACCGCCGACGTGGCCGCGGCGAAGCAGCGCGGCGTGCCCATCGCACTGGGGGCGGACTGGAGCCCGAGCGGCTGCAAGAACCTGCTCGGCGAACTGAAGGTGGCGCGCGCCGTCAGCGCCAAGCGCGACGGCCTGTTCACGCCGCGCGAACTGGTCGAGATGGTCACCGCCGTGCCGGCCGCCATGCTGGGCTGGGATCACCACGTCGGCACGATCGCCGCCGGCCTGCGCGCCGACCTGCTGGTCATCGAGGGCACGCACGCCGATCCCTACAGCGCGCTGATCGACGCGGAAGAAACGGCGATCCGCGCCATCCTCATCGATGGCCGCATCCGGCTGGGCGAGGCGGACACGCTGACCGCCGGCGACCCGCTGACGAGCGAGCAGTTCACCATCGGCGGCAAGCAATACCATATCGACCTGGTGGAAGAGGGCGACGATGCGATGGGCGGCATGACGCTGGCCGACGCCGTGGCCAAGCTGGCGCACGGGCTGGCTCACCTGCCGGAGCTGGCGCGGGAGGAGGCGCAAATCCAGGCCCAGGCGAAGGCGCGGCCTGCCGCGTTCATGGCGCATGGCGCGAGCCCGGCTGCGCCGTTGGCGTGGCGGCTGGAACTCGAGATGGAAGACGGCGGGCACGGGCATGAGCACGGCCATGGACACGGTCGCGCGAACGATGAGGGGCAATCCCCGCCCGCGGCTTTTGCCGCGGCGTTCGAGGCGCCGGCCGCCGTGTCGCGTGCCGCCGCGGAAGCGCCGGTGCGGCCGATGGCGCTCGACCCGATCACCGCGGTGGACGACGAACGTTTCGTCGAACGCTTGCTGGGCAATCCAAACCTGCCGGGCTATGTGCGGAAAAGCCTGCGGCAGTAGATGGCCGTCATGGTGCGATGTTGCAGCGAAGTCACTACCGGTGAAGGAACTTTATAAAGGGTTTTAATTTAGTCATGTAATTGTTACAATCGTAATGATAAGCATTCGCATTGCGGCACAGGCCGCATGATCATCAATGATCGTCATTACCCAGCGACCCGGCAGGCAGCAAGGTATCAACCACCTTCCGGAAAGCTGTCATGACCCGTACCCCAGTTCCCGTTTCGCCACCCTGCTCCCGCCGGGGCGCTGCCATCTCAAGGCCCGCCGCAATCTCATCGCTTGTCGCGCTGGCATGCGCCAGCCCGGCGGCGCTGGCCGCTGCCGTTGCACCGCTGGCGGCCGATGCCGCCATGCCCACCGTCGTCGTCACCGCCTCCGGCACGGCGACCGACATCCACGACGCACCGGCCAGCATCAGCGTCATCACGCGCGAGGAAATCGAGCGCCAGCCCGTCATCGACCTGAACACGCTGTTGCGCCGCATCCCCGGCGTGACCGGCGGCACCAGTCCGGTCGGCGAGGAATCGAAGATCAAGCTGCGCGGCCTGCCCGACAAGTACACGTTGATCCTGGTGGATGGCAAGCGCATCGGCAGCTCGGCGGACACCGCCTACCGGCCCGACCTGGGCCGCCAGGACCTGAACTGGATCTCGCCCGAGATGATCGAGCGGATCGAAGTGGTGCGCGGGCCGATGTCATCGCTGTACGGATCGGACGCGATGGGCGGCGTCATCAACATCATCACCCGCAAGGTGCCCGGCAAGTGGAACGGCTCGGCCACTGCCAACTATACGAAGCCGCGGGACAGCGGCCGCGGCGCTGCCCACCAGCTGGGCGTCAACGTGGCCGGCCCGCTGTCGGAATCGGTCGGCATGCGGTTCGGCGTGGGGCAGACGGAACAGAAGGCCGACGAGGCCGTGCGCGCGAACGCCGGCGGCATCGGCGGGGTGCGCAACCAGTCGGTCACCGGGCAGCTGAGCTGGGCCGTGGACAAGCGGCACAGCCTCGCGCTGGACGCCAGCTACGGCCGCCAGCAAGCATCCGATTCGCCGGCGCTCGATCCGGACGGCGATCCGCTGTTCTTTGCCTGGGGTGCCAATGAGCTGATCCGCAAGAGCGCGGGCCTCGGCTACGAAGGCCGCTTCGGCGCCGGCACCGCCAAGGTCAACCTGTACCACAACGACTTCGACAACCGGGTGGCGGAAACCGTCGCACGGTCGAAGGACACCATCCTCGACGCCACGTTCGAGATGCGCCGCCACCTGCTGGTGGAGCACCTGCTGGTGCTGGGCGGCCAGTGGAAGGACCAGGAGTTGACCAACACCGACACGATCGGCACCGTGCCCACCGACTACCTCGGCAATCCGGTCGGCGGGGCGACGCTGTCCGGCCACACGTCGGCCCTGTTCGCGGAAGACCAGGTCTTCCTGCGCGAGAACCTGACGGCCACGCTGGGCCTGCGCCTCGACCATCACGGCAGGTTCGGCAACCACACCAGCCCGCGCCTCTACCTGGTCCATCATCCGGTGCCGGCGTGGACGGTCAAGGGCGGCGTGTCGCGCGGCTTCCGCGCCCCCAGCCTGAAGGAAAATTCGCCCGCCGCCGCCACGCAGTCCGGCGGCGGCGGCTGCGGTTCGCTGCGCCCGCTCGGCTACGTGCGGGGCGGCTGCTACATGGCCGGCAACGCCGACCTGGTGCCGGAAACCAGTACCGCCGCGGAGATCGCGGTGGCGTATGAACGAGACGGCTGGAACGTGGGCCTGACGTACTTCCATACCGACTTCAAGAACAAGATCGACTACGCGCCGCTGGGTTTCTTCCAGGGCCGCTGGTGGACGAAGATGACCAATATCCAGAAGGCCCGCACCAGCGGGCTGGAAGGCACAGTGACGGTGCCGCTCGCGAAGAACCTCGAGTGGCGCAACAACCTGACGTGGATGCGCGAGGCGAAGAACCTCACCACCGGGGCAAACCTGCTGTCCACGCCAAGACTGTCGTGGTACTCGGCCCTGGGCTGGCAGGCCACCGGCCGCTTGTTCGGTGAACTGTCGGCCCAGTACACCGGCCGCGAACTCGATGCGGGCGTGGCGGCCAACCGTGCCTACACCATCGTCGACGCCGTGGTGTCGTACAAGCTGACGCCAGGCTGGACGGTGCGCGGCGGCGTCGAGAACCTGCTGAAGAAGGGCCCGACCGCCGACGGACTGGTCGACTACTACGTGCCGGGCCGGCGCATGTTCGTGGGCGCTACCTCACGCTTCTGACCGCAGATATTGCCCAAAACCGGGGTCAGACCCCGGTTTCTGGAAACTTTTTCAGACGGCAACGCGTGGGCTTGTTGCGGCTGGCGGCCTTGCGGGCAGGGTCAGGCGCGCAGGCGTTGCGGTTCGCCGTCCTCCAGCGGCGCCGGTGAGAGCGGGCGGCGCCTTGCATCGTCGACCAGTTCGAACCACATTGCGTTCAGTACCGCGAACGCGGCGGCCAGGGGAAGGCCCAGGAGCCAGGCGAAATACCACATGATGATTTCCTTTCAGTAGAGAGAGTTCAGCAGGCGTGTACAGAAGGCACGCTAAGTAGGTACGCTCAGTAGGCATGCTGCTTGCCGTCGCTGATCCCGGCCGGGTCGACCTTGCCCCACATGACCTTGTAGACCCAGCTGGTGTACGACACGATCAGCGGCAGGAAGATCGCCGTGCCGACCAGCATGATGAACAGCGTCAGGTGGCTGGACGATGAATCCCACACCGTCAGGCCGGCTGCCGGCTGCAGCGACGAAGGCAGGATGAACGGGAACATCGAGGCGCCCACGCTGAGCACGATGCCGGCGACCGACAATCCGGAACACAGCACCGTCGCGCCTTCGCGGCGCCGCGCCAGGCCCAGCATGGCGAGCAGCGCACCGACAAAGCCGGCCGCCGGCGCGGCGATCGTCCATGGATGCGCCGCGTAGTTGGCGAACCACGCGCCGCCGGCGTCCGCCTGCACGGTCTTGAACAGCGGGTTCGACGCACCGGTGGTGACGACTTCGCTGGTGATGCGGTAGCCGTCGATGAAATTCCACAGCACGGCACCGGCGGCGGCGTACAGCACGACCGTGGCCGCGGCGGCGCCGATGCCCCAGGTGCGTGCACGAGCCGCCACCGCGCCATCG
Organism: Pseudoduganella sp. jia 9; assembly: GCF_055502615.1. Classification (NCBI taxonomy): domain Bacteria; kingdom Pseudomonadati; phylum Pseudomonadota; class Betaproteobacteria; order Burkholderiales; family Oxalobacteraceae; genus Pseudoduganella; species Pseudoduganella sp. jia 9. The sequence goes on from NZ_JBUPWE010000023.1 coordinate 49,691, forward strand.
GTCTTCAGGGCCAGCCAGGCGGCGCCATGCATCACCAGCATGGCCACCGAGACGAGGCCGCACAGCAGGGCGAACGGATTGAGCAGGCCGAAGAAGCTGCCTTCATAGAAGATCTGCATGTCCGGCGCCAGGCGGAAGGGCACGCCCTGCAGCACATTGCCCATGGCCACGCCGAAGATCAGCGCCGGCACCAGCCCGCCGGCGAACAGTGCCCAGTCCCATGCAGCGCGCCAGCGCGGTTCGTCGCGCTTGCTGCGGTACTTGAATGCCACCGGGCGCAGGATCAGCGCCAGCAGCACGGCGGCCATGGCCAGGTAGAAGCCGGAGAAGGACACCGCGTACAACTGCGGCCAGGCGGCGAAGATGGCGCCGCCGCCCAGCACCAGCCACACCTGGTTGCCTTCCCACACGGGGCCGACGGTGTTGATGACGACCCGGCGTTCCAGGTCGGTTTTCGCCACGAAGGGCAGCAGGGCACCGGTGCCGAGGTCGAAGCCGTCGGTCACCGCGAAGGCGACGAGCAGCACGCCGAGCAGGATCCACCAGGTGAAGCGCAGCGTGTCGTAGTCGAGCAGGGTATGAAGAATCATCGGGTCACTCCGTAGTCATCAATGCAGGGGTATGGGGAACGGCCGCCGGCCTGGCTGGCACCGGCGCCAGTTCGGCGTCCGGGCCCTTGCGGATCGCTTTCAGCATCAGCTTCATCTCGATCACGAGCAGGATCGTGTACAGCACCACGAAGCCGATCAGCGTGCCCAGCACCGTGCCGATGCCCAGGTTCGACACCGCCACCGCCGTCGGCAGCACGCCTTCGATGGCCCAGGGCTGGCGGCCCAGTTCGGCCACGATCCAGCCCGCTTCGGCGGCGACGAACGGCAGCGGGATCGACAGCACGGCCAGCTTCAGCAGCCACGGGTACGCATCGAGCCGGCGCCGTGCCGACAGCACGAAGAACGTGGCGGTCAGGGCGATGAACCAGATGCCCAGCGCGACCATGATGCGGAACGACCAGAACAGCGGGGCGACGCGCGGCACCGTATCGTTGGCGGCCTGGCGGATCTGCGCATCGGTGGCCTGGCGCGGATCGTCGACGTAGCGCTTGAGCAGCAGCGCATAGCCGAGCACCGCGCCGTGTTCCTCGAAGCGGGCCTGCAGCGCGGCCGGTACCGGGGCATTGCCGCCCAGCGCGCGGATCTGCTCGAGCGCGTCGTAGGCCTGGATGCCTTCGCGGATGCGCGTCTCGGCCACGCCCACCAGTTCGTGGATGCCGGGGATCTCGGTATCGAGCGAGCGGGTGCCGATCAGGCCCATCACGAACGGGATGTGGATGGCGTAATGGGTCTCGCGCGCTTCCTGGTCGGGGAAGCCGAAGGCGGTAAACGGCGCCGGCGCCTTTTCGGTGTGCCACATCGCCTCGATGGCGGCCAGCTTCATCTTCTGGTGCTCGGTCGACAGGTAGCCGCTTTCGTCGCCCAGCACGACGACGGACAGCGAAGCGGCCAGGCCGAACGAGGCCGCCACCGTCATGGAGCGCTTCGCCAGGTCGACGTGGCGGCCTTTCAGCAGGTACCAGGCGGAGACGCCCAGCACGAACAGCGCGGCGACGACGTAGCCGGCCGACACCGTATGCACGAACTTGGCCTGCGCCACCGGGTTGGTGACCACGGCGAAGAAGTCGGTCACCTCCATCCGCATCGTCTGCGGATTGAGCGCGGCGCCGACGGGGTTCTGCATCCAGCCGTTGGCGATCAGGATCCACAGCGCCGAGAAGTTGGTGCCGATAGCCGTCAGCCACGTCACGACCAGGTGCTGGGTTTTCGTGAGCCTGTCCCAGCCGAAGAAGAACAGGCCGACGAAGGTGGCTTCGAGGAAGAACGCCATCAGGCCTTCTATCGCCAGCGGGGCGCCGAACACGTCGCCCACGTAGTGGCTGTAGTAGCTCCAGTTCATGCCGAACTGGAATTCCATCACGAGGCCGGTCGACACGCCGATCGCGAAATTAATCCCGAACAGCACGCCCCAGAATTTCGTCATCTGGCGCCAGATCGGGCGGCCGGTCATCACGTAAACGGTTTCCATGATGGCCAGCAGCATCGACAGGCCCAGGGTCAGCGGCACGAACAGGAAGTGGTACAGCGCGGTGAGCGCAAACTGCAGTCGGGAGAGCCCGACAACGTCGAGATCCATGGTGAATCCTTTCCAGGTTTATCAAAAATCAATCAGGCCGCAGCGCTGCCAGCGCTACGGTAAATTCGTCGGTGCCGCGCCGCACGTCGGCGACCAGCCGGCCATCGCGCATCACCAGCAGGCGGTCGGCCAGCTCGGCTTCGCGCCGCAGGTGCGTGGCGACGAGCAGCGTGCGGCCGGCGGCGTGATGGGCCAGGCGCGCCAGCACGTCGGCGGCAGTGGCACCGTCCAGCGCTTCGGTGGGTTCGTCGAGCAGCCAGAAGGCGGCATCGCGCAGCAGCAGCCGGGCCAGCGCCAGCCGGCGCGACTGCCCGCCGGAGAGGCCGAGGCCACCTTCGCCCAGCGGCGTGTCGAGGCCGCGGACAAAACGGCGCACATCCTGTTCCAGCCCGGCGGCGCGCAGCGCTGCCCACAGCCGTTCGTCACTGGAATGCGTGTTGGACCATGTATCTGCCAGCAGCAGGTTGTCGCGCAACGTGTCCTGGAACAGCTCCGTGCGCTGGGTCAGCCAGGTGCAGGGCGCCGCCGCCACCGTGCCGGACATCGGCCGCAGTTCGCCCGCCGCCAGTGCCAGCAGCGTGGACTTCCCGGCGCCGCTGGCGCCGACCACCGCAACGCGCTCGCCTGCGGCGATGCGCAGGCAGGCGCCGCGCAGGGCGGCGGTTTCACGGCCGGCGTGGTGCACCGTCACGTCATGCAGCGTCAAGGCGTCGGTGCCTGTCGCCAGTGGCGCGGGTGCGGCCGGCTGGGCACGCAGGCGCGGGGCGACGCGGCGTGCCGCCAGCCAGCTGCGGCCCGCCTCCATGGCGCCGCGCCGCAGCGCCGCGAACGGTTCCAGCGCCGCCAGTGCGACCAGCAGGGCCAGCGCCGCGGCCGGCGCACCCAGCGCGGCATGCTGCGCCAAGGCGCCTGCCGCGAGCAGCACGCCGGCCACGGTACAGTGGCCGGCCACCGCGAATGCCCAGCCGGCGCGGGTTTCCAGGCGGTGCAGGGCGTCGTCGGCGGCGGCAAGCCGGACCTCTTGGCGGTCCAGCAGGTCACACTGCGCCGCCAGCCTGCCGGCCATTGCCAGGTCGGCCTGGCCGGCGACCAGGTCGATCGCCTGGGCGCGCAGGCGTTCCAGCGCGCGGGCCCGCCGCAGGGCCGCCGGCCGTGCGTGGCGTGCCACGGCGGCGGCGGTGCCGATGCCGAACAGGGCCAGCCACGTGAATACCGCCGCGCCGAGCCGCCGGTCGATGGCGCCCAGCACCAGGCCAGCCAGCAGTGCCGCGCCACAGGCAGCGAGGGCCGGCACCAGCAGGCGCAGGTAGATCGACTCCAGCGCATCGATGTCGTTCGTCAGGCGGAACAGCAGGCGCGCGGGACGCCGCAGCAGGGCGCGCGCGGCGTCAGGCTCGGCCCAGCCGCGGAACAGGCGTTCGCGCAGGGCTGCCAGCACGGCCAGCGTGGCATCGTGCGTCACCAGCCGCTCGGCGTAACGGCCGAACGTGCGGCCCAGCGCCAGCAGGCGGATCGCTGCGCTGGGCACGAACACATTGAACAGTGCGCCGGCGCCGGCCAGCGCGGTGGCGGTGATGAACCAGCCCGACGTGCCCAGCAGGGCCATGCCGGCCAGTACCACCAGCGTGGCGAGAAACGCGCCCAGTGCCAGCCGCCGGCCGCCGTCGCGGGCGAACAGCGCGAGCACCTGCGCCACATCGCCCGTGAACAGGTGTTTCATGGCCTCCTTCATGCCGATGCCTTTGTTCCGGTTCTTCATGCCGCCTCCTTCATGCGGCGCAGCGTGCCGAGATCGACCACGCGGCCGATGCGGGACGCCAGTGCCAGGTCGTGGGTGGCCACGATCAGTGTGCGTCCCGCGGCCAGCCGGAGCAGCGCGTCGATGACGGCGGCGGCAGTGTCGCGGTCGAGGTGGGCGGTGGGCTCGTCGGCCAGCAGCAGGCCGGCCTGCGGCACCACGGCGGCTCGCGCCAGTGCCAGCCGTACCAGTTCGCCGCCGGACAGGCCGCCGCCGCCTTCCCCCAGGCTGTCGTCCGGCGTGGCGTGCCGCACATGGCCCAGTCCCGCGCCATCGATGGCGGCGCCGACGCCGGCCGTGGTGACGCCGGGGCGGTGCAGTGACACGTTGGCGCGCACCGTACCGGCAAACACATGGGGTTTCTGGCCGATCCAGGCCATGCGCGCCCGCAGGCCGGCCGCGCTGGCCTGGTCCAGTGCCACACCGCCGATGTGCACGGTGCCGGAAGACGCGGGCAGCAGGCCGGCAAGCAGCGACAGCAGCGCCGTCTTGCCGCTGCCGCTGGGGCCGACGAGGGCGACGTGCTCGCCGGCGCGGATGCGCAGCGACAGGCCGTCGAACAGCGGCGCTTCGCCGGCATGCGCGAAGTGCAGGTCGTCGATGTCCACTGCCGCGGCACTGGCCAGTGCGGCGTCCCGCGCACCTGTCGTGGCGCCCGCCGTCTCCGCCAGGGCACCCGGCAGCGGCACGCTGTCGCGGCCCAGGGCATCGAGCGCCGCGAAGGCTGCCTCGCCGGCGGCCTTGTCGTGCCAGACGGCGGCCAGTTCGCGCAGCGGTTCGAAGAACGCGGGCGCCAGCAGCAGGATGAACAGGCCCTGTTCTAGCGTGAGCCTGCCGCCCCAGCTGCCCGGACCGATCTGGCCCAGCAGGTGGAAGCCGATGTAGACGGCCACCAGCGCCACGCCCAGCGCGGAGAACAGTTCCAGCGCGGTCGAGGAAAGAAAAGCGATGCGCAGCACCCGCATCGTCCCGGCCCGCAGCGCTTCGGCCCTGCCGCGCAGCCGCCTTGCCGTGGCATCGACGGCGCCGAGCGCGCGCAGCGTGGAGAGTCCGCGCAGCCGGTCGAGCAGGAAGCCGTTCATGCCGCCCGCCACTTGCAGCTGCGCCGCGCTGGCGGCCTGGGCGCGCCAGCCGATGACGGCCATGAACAGGGGGATCAGCGGGGCCGCCCCGGCAAGTATCAGCGCCGCGGCCCAGGACTGCGTGGCGACCACCAGCGCGATTGCCGGCAGCACGAGCATGACGCGCCAGCGCGCCGGCTGGTAGCGCACCAGCCAGGGCAGCACGGCTTCGGCCTGCTCGGCAAGGGTGCTGGCGGCCGCGCCGGAAGGCAGGCGCGAACGGTCGAGCGGCGAGCCGGCCGCCAGCGCCCGCGCGCCGGTGGCGCGCAGTCCGGCAAGGCGCTCGCGCGCCGCGGCGAACAGCCGCCGTCCGCCCCAGGCCTCGGCACTGGCGCGCGCTACTCCCAGCAGCAGGTAGGCGATGGCCGGCGCCACCAGCGCGGCCAGGCCGGCGCCGTCGGCAAGGCTTTGCACGGAATGGGCCAGCAGGGCGGCCTGGGGAATCCACGTCAGTGCGGCGGCGGCGATGACCAGTGTGGCGCGCTGCGCGGCTTCGGTCGTCACTGGCGGCACGGGGGGAACATCTGGGGCAGGGGTACGCATGATTTGTATCGCGACTGATCGTTTTGAACTTGCCAAATATTCTGAAATTTCAGGAATTAGTGAAATTATGCCTGAATTGTTTATTGCTGTCAGGAAGCCATAGCGGGACAGTCGGATATTGCCGGGCCATCTTGCCGGGCCATCTTGCCGGGCCATCTTGCCGGGCCATCTTGCCGGGCCGTGATTGCAGCCGACAGCGCGCTGCCGGGGCCATCGGGCCGTGTGCCGCCGGTACCGTGAGATAATCGGATTTCCTGAACCTTCGAAAAGTGCACAACCGTGACGCCACTTGTCCAAACCTTTGTCAGTCACTTCGGCGAGATGGGCAGCCGCTGGGGCATCAACCGCACGGTGGGGCAGATCTATGCGCTGCTGTTCGCGACCGAACGGCCGATGCATGCCGACGACATCGGCGAGAAGCTCGGCATTTCCCGCTCCAACGTCAGCATCGGCCTGAAGGAACTGCAGGCCTGGGGGCTGGTGCGCCAGAGCCGCCTGCCGGGCGACCGCCGCGAGTACTTCACGTCGCTGGGCGATGTGTGGGAAATCTTCCGCGTGGTGGCCGCCGAACGGCGCCGCCGCGAAGTCCTGCCGACCCTGTCCGTGCTGCGCGAATCGCTGCTGGTGAAGGCCGGCACGCCGGACGATGCGTTTGCCCAGCAGCGCATGCGCGAGATGCATGAACTGGTCGACATGGCCAACACCTGGTTCGACGACCTGCAGCGACTGTCGCCCGAATCGATGGCGCAGCTGATGAAAATGGGCAGCAGGGTGCAGAAGCTGCTGTCGGCCAAGGACAGGCTGTTCGGCGCCGCCGCCCGGGACGAGTGAGCGCCGTGCTCTCGCGCTCGAACAGTCCAGTAGAATCGGGCCTTCCCATCCACCGGCCATTTTCGTGACAGACCAGGACCAGCTTCTCGCCTTCACCCTCAACGGCGGCGCCACCGGCGCGCGCATCCGTGCGCGCGACTGGTCCGGCCACGCGCTGGGACCATTGCCAGGCTGGCCTTCGGCGCTGCGTACCACGCTGGGCATCGTGCTCGGCTCGTCGTTTCCGGCGTTCGTCACCTGGGGCGCGGCGAATCACCTGTTCCATAACGACGCCTACCTGCCGATGCTCGGCAAGAAGGCCGACGTCACGCTGGGCTTGCCCTACGAGGAAGTCTGGAGCGAGGTATGGTCCGACCTGGGGCCCTACGTGGCGCGGGTGATGGCCGGCGAGTCGTTCTTCTTTGAAAACTATGCCACCACGCTGTACCGCAATGGCGCGCCGGAACAGACGTGGTTCACGTTCTCGTTCAGCCCTGTGCGCGACGAGGCCGGCATCGTGCGCGGGCTGATGTGCACCGTGATCGAGGTCACCGACAAGGTGCTGGCACTGGCCCGGCACAAGGATGCGGAAGAGCGGCTGGCGTTGTCGCTGGAGGCGTCGGGCAATATCGGCACCTGGTCGGTCGACCTGGAAACAGCGGCGACCCACGTCGACGAACGCTTTGCGCGCCTGTTCCAGGTCGACGCCGCCGTCGCGCGCGCGGGCACGGACCTCGTGCGCTTTACCGACATGATCCATGCGGACGACCGTCCGCGCGTGGTGGCCGCGATCGATCACGCGATCGCCACCGGGACGCTGTACGACATCGAATACCGGATTCCCCAGCGTTCCGGGCTCGACGTGTGGGTCAACGCGCGCGGCAAGGTGTTTACCAGTGCCGAAACGGGCAGGCGCAGTTTTGCAGGCATCGCCGTCGACGTCACCGATCGCAGGGTGGCCGAACAGCGCCGCATTGACAGCGAGCGCAAGGCGGCCGAGGCTTCGGACCGTGCGGCCGAAAGCACGCGCCGGCTCGACGTGCTGCTCGACGCGGTGCCGGTCGGTATCGTCTACGTCGACATGGACGGCCGGCTGGTCGCGGCGAATGCCTACAACCGCGTGATCTGGGGCGAGCACCCGATGCCGGCCGAGGTGGAGGACTACGGCGGCTGGCGCGGCTGGTGGCCGGAGGATTCGGCGCATGCCGGCCGGCGTGTTGCCGCAGCCGAGTGGCCGATCGCGCGCGTGCTGCACGGCGAGGATGCCACCGGCGGCATTTTCGAGATCGAGGCATTCGGCGCACCCGGCGCGCGCAAGACCATCCTGATACGCGCCGCGGTGATCCGCAACGATGCCGGCGTGGCGATCGGCGCCGTGGCGGCCAACATGGATATCACGGCCCAGGTGACCGCCGAGCGGGCGATGAAGGACAGCGAGACGCGCTTCCGCCTGATGGCTGACGACATCCCGCAGATCGTCTGGGCCGCGAATGGCGGCGGCGTCAACGATTACATCAACATGCGCTGGTTCGAATACACCGGCGAGCAGCTGCCGCGCCGGCCCGACTGGGACTGGCGGCCGCAGATCCACCCCGACGACCTTCCGCTGCTGGAGGAGGCCTGGCGCAACAGCCTCGCCACCGGCCGCCGCTTCGAGATCGAACACCGGCTGCGGCACCATTCCGGCCAGTTCCGCTGGGTGCTGAACCGCGCCGTGCCGTCCACCGACGCGATCGGACCGGACACCCGCTGGCTGGGCACGCTGACGGATATCCATGACAAGAAGACCGGTGAAGAGGAACTGCGCACGCAGGCACGGCGCAAGGACGAATTCCTCGCCATGCTGGCGCACGAACTGCGCAATCCGCTGGCGCCGATCAGCACCGCCGCGCACATGCTCGCGCTGGGCCGGCTCGACCCGCCGCGTGCGCAACGCACGAGCGAGGTGATCGTGCGGCAGGTGCGGCACATGACAAGCCTGGTCGACGACCTGCTCGACGTCTCGCGTGTCACGCGCGGCCTGGTGGAACTGAACCTGGAAACGGTCGACCTGCCTGCCGTGCTGTCCAGCGCCGTCGAGCAGGTCAGGCCGCTGATCGATGCGCGCGGCCATGTGCTCTCGGTGGATACGGGCGACGCGCCGCCGATGCTGCCGTCGATACGGGGTGACCGCGTGCGCCTCGTGCAGATTGTGGCGAACCTGCTGAACAATGCCGCCAAGTACACGCCGCCGGGCGGGTACATCGCCGTTTCCGTCTGCGCCGCGGACGACAGCGTAGCGATCGCCGTGCGCGACAACGGCGTCGGCATCGCCGCCGACGTGCTGCCGCATGTGTTCGAACTGTTCACGCAGGCCGAGCGCACGCCGGACCGCTCGCAGGGCGGCCTGGGCATCGGTCTCGCGCTGGTGCACAGCCTCGTGCAGCTGCACGGGGGCAGCGTGTGCGCCGTCAGCGCCGGGCTGGGGCAGGGCAGCGCGTTTACGGTGACGCTGCCGCTCCCTTGCGGAGAAGGGGCGCAGGCCTGCTCGGGTGCTTTATGACAAGATATCTGTTTGCGTGATAATTGGTATGGCCAATATAAATTGGCCTGACCGGAGGGCGGGTGGCATGATGCACCTGTCTCCTCCAATTTCCCAAGAATTGGAATTTTGCCGGCCTCAGCGCCGGCATTTTTTTGGCGCTGTTCGCGTTAGCTCGATATTGCATAGCGGTGTGGAACTTTTTCCATATGCTGTTGTCGGGGGCGTCTGGCCCCACCACTAATTTTTCGCCACGGCAACGCGTAGCCAGTCCCTGGGTACCGTCAGCACGGCGGCATCGAGCACCCGTCGCCAACCCGTGTAGTTGGCCAGGTAGCGGCTGGCGACGCCGTTGAATCGCCGTAGCCATGTCTTGAAGCGGCTATGCCATCCGTTCACATTCTGGATATGGATTGCGCCGCGCGCGCGGATGCCCGCCTTGACGTTCACGGCTTCGTGCGTGATGCCGGCCTGCTGCGCGAATGCGTGGTAAGCCATGGCGGCATCGCTGATCAGAAGTACGTCCGGTACCAGCACCGGTTGCAGGTGCTGCGCCAGCTGGCTTGCGCTGACCGGGCCGCGGCCGGTCACGAAATCACAGGTTTGCCGATTGCGGTCGCGCGCGACGAGAATGCAGTCGAACTCCCTGCTGATACCACGCCGGCGGGCCCTGCCGCCACGCCTGCGCGGCGGGCGACTCAGGTGCCGTGAACCCTTCTGCGATTCGAGATGATAGGTTTCGTCGGCTTCGACGATGCCGGACAACTGCGGCCGCCGCTCCCGGCGTATGGCAGCGATAAACCGGTGGCGCCACCGGAAGCTGGTGGACTTCGCGACCGCGACCCGTTCTGCCGCGGCGCGCACGGTCGCCGAATCGACCATGCACTGTAGATACGGCAGCCACCTGTCGCGCAATCGAAGGCGGGCGAGCGGCGTGCCGGTCAAGGCATTGAAGCTGCGCCGGCACGCCACGCAGCGATAGCGTTGCAAGCCGTTGGCGTGGCCGCAGCGGTGGCAGCGCTGACCGCCACAGGCGGGACACGAAGGTTTCCCAGACGCTTCCTCGATCAGGCGCAGACACTGGCCCGGGCGCACAAGGTTGCCGAGCAAGCCCTGCAAAAAAGCGATCTCCTCCTCGGACAGCCCGAGTTTTCCGAGCGCCTCGACAATCGCACTGAGCTCCGCCGTACCCATGATGCCTCCCCCATATACATGAAGTATCTCAACAGGGGATCAGACAGTGATTCCAGCGGGAAGTTCACCGACTTAAGGCGAACAGCGCCATTTTTTTCGCCTGTACATCGGCGCGTCCGGCGTCAGCCCCGGGCCCCGAAAGCCAGGCCTGTGCGGAATGAAGTGGGGGTGAGGAGCGCGAAGCACCCGTACGAAAGTGGAATGGTTCGTATTTCCCGAACCAACGTTCAAATTAGTTCGGCTTATATATTCCGGCAAGAAGTTCTACACTTTGCCTGGCGATACAGCTCGCACAGTGTTTCGACAGCGCCTGCCCCATGGCGCGCTTCCCTTCGCGGTGGTCCGGTTTCCCGGCCGCCGCTTTTTTTTGGGCGCTGCTGCAAACTGCCCCGAAACACCGTGCGAACCGTATTTTCGCCTGCTTTCGCGAAGTACGCCAGTCCTGCCGGGCGAAAGCGGCGGCGGGAACCCGCTAGCCGCCGGTCTGTTCCCAGCCGCCGCCCAGTGCGAGGAATAGCGCCACCTGGTCGGCGGCCACCTGCGCATCGGAGGCGGCCAGCGCGCTGTCGCCGGCCGCCAGCGTGCGATCGGCATCGAGCACCGCCAGGAAATCGATCTTGCCGGCCTGGTACAGCCGGTGCGACTGCCGCGACGCCAGCGCGCTCTGCTGGCGCGCGGCGCGCAGCGCGGCGTTGCGATCGAGCTCGCGTGCATACACCGTCATGGCCGCTTCCGTTTCGCGCAGCGCGTTCAGCACGATGCCGTCGAAGCGTGCCAGCGCAGCTGCCGTCGCGCTTTCCGCCTCGGCCACGCGCGCGTGGCCGGCGCTCGTCGGCAGTGTCCACGAGACCAGCGGGCCGAGGCTCCAGCGCAGTGCATTGCCGGCGCCGAAGCGGTCCAGCGCGCCGCTGCTGCCGGCGGAAAGACCGAGGCTCACGCTGGGATACAGCTCGCTGACGGCAACGCCGATGCGCGCAGTGGCCGCGGCCAGGCTGCGTTCGGCGCCGCGGATGTCGGGCCGGCGGCGCAGCAGGGCAGCGCCGTCGCCGACCGGCACCGGCTGCGCCAGCCGTGGCGCGGCGCTGCAGGCCAGTTCGCCGTCCGCCATCTCGGCCGGCGCGCGCCCGGTCAGCGCGGCCAGCCGGAATTGCGCGGTACGGGTTTGCGCCAGCAGCGGCGGGATCGCGGCGCGCAACTGTTCGAGCTGGGCGCGGGCACGCGAATCGTCGAGCGCCGTGCCGCGGCCGGCACGGATGCGCCGCCCGGTCAGCTCCACGACACGCTGCTGCAGCGCGACAGACTGGCGGGCCACGCCGAGCTGGTGGCGCGCGCCGCAGGCATCGACCCAGGCGCGGGCGGTATCGGCGGCCACGGTCACGCGAGCCAGGTCCAGTGCCGCCTGCGCCGTCGCGCTGTCCGCATCGGCGGCCTCCACGCCGCGCCGGATCTTGCCGAACAAATCGAGCTGGTACGAGACGCTGATGCCGGCGTCATGGCTGTAGCCGTCCGCCAGCGCGTCCGGCAGGCCTTTTGCCGCCGCCGATGCCCGGCCGTAGGCCGGTGCGCCGGACGCGCCGATCACCGGGTCGGCGGCGCCCGCCACTTCCTGCTGGACGGCGCGGGCACGCGCCAGGTTGGCCGCCGCCACGCGCAGGTCGGTATTGGCGGCGAACGCCTTGCCGACCAGCGCATCGAGCTCCGGATCCTGGTACAGCCGCCACCAGTGAGGCGGCAGCGGCTCGCTGCGAAACGCGGGTTCCGCCGCGCTGGCGAACGGCGCGGCCGCGGCCGGGCGCCCGATTGCCGCCGCCGCCGGCAGCTGGTAGTCGGGCCCCACGGTGCCGCATGCCGCCAGCACGGCCAGCGACGCTAGCAGGGGCAGGCGCAGCAGCGGCAGGCGCAGCAGGGAGCGCCTGGAAAAACGTCTGGAAAAACGCATTGGCTTGTGCATGGTGTCCTCCTCAGGAACGCGTGGTGCGCGCGGTGCCGGCGGCCGTGGCGGTGGCGCGCGCGGCGGCGGGCGCTATGACGGATGCCTTCGCGGATGCCCTGACGTCGACGGTGACCGTCTGCCCGGCGACCAGGCGGATGCCGCCCGGCAGCGCATCGAGCTTCACGCGCACCGGGATGCGCTGCGCCAGCCGCACCCAGTTGAACGTGGGGTTGACGTTCGACAGCAGGTTGGCCGAGGTGCTGCGGTCGCGGTCGGCGATGCCGCCGGCGAAGCTCTCGACGTGGCCGCGCAGGACCTGAGCGGCGCCCATCGGCGTCACCAGGACCGGATCGCCGATGCCGATCGCACCCAGCTTGGTCTCCTCGAAATAGCCTTCCACGTAGTACGAATCGCGGTCGACAAGCGCCATCACCGCGTGGCCGGCCGTGACGTAGCCGCCGGCCCGCAGGTCGAGGTTGGTGACGGTGCCGTTGACGGTGGAGACCACCCGGGTGCGCTCCAGGTTCAGTTTCGCCACGTCGCGGCTGACGATGGCCTGGGCCAGCGCGGCGCGCAGTTCGTCCACCTTGCTCGACGACTGCTCGCGCACTTCCTGCGCCACCAGGTCGGCCAGTTCGGCGTTGCGCCGCGCGTCCCTCTGCGCCTGGGCCAGGGCCACGCGCTGCGCCTGCACGGCCGCCTCGGCCTGGCGCAAGGCCAGTGAGAAGCGCGCGGCGTCGATCTCGAAGAGCACGTCGCCCGCCGCGACCTGCTGGTTGTCGCGCACCAGCACGCGCGTGACCTGCCCGGTGACGTCCGGCGCCACCTGCACCACGTCGGCCTTGACGCGGCCGTCGCGCGTCCAGGGCGCCACTTCGTAGTGCTGCCACAGGCGCCAGGCGAGAATGCCGGCGGCCGCCAGGGCGGTCATCGTGACGAGAAAGCGCGCCAGTGCAAGCGCGGAAGATTTGACAGTCGATTCAGTAGCCATAGCGGTTCACCAGCAGGGAAAAGCTGCCCAGCAGGATGCCGAACAGCGCGAAGTCGAACAGGGCGGGGTGCCACACCAGCCGGTAGAAGCCCAGGCGCAGCAGCAGCTTGCCGAGCACGCGGGTGCAGGCCAGCGCGGCCAGGGCCAGCAGGAGCAGGGTCGGCACGTACAGGCCGTGCAGGCTGATTTCAGCGCTCATGATTCCTCCTGAGAAGGTTGATAGGAAGCCGCGTGCGGGAACAGGTCGCGCCGCATGCTGGCCAGCGCCGCCGCCGCCGTGGCCCGGCAGTTCCCGCCATCGTCGGCCGAGCGGCAGACGGCGCGCAGCGTGCCATCGAGCCGCGCCAGCAGGCCCTGGCCGGCCTGGGGCCCGGTATTTGTCTCGGAACCTGCTGCCCGGCTGGCGCCGAAATGCGCGGCCAGCCCGTCCAGCAGCGGCGCCAGCGGCACGCCGCGCGGTTCCAGTTGCGCCGCCAGGCCGCGCAACTGGGCGATGTGCAGGCCGACGCGCAGTTCGCGGATGTTCTCCAGCGCGGCGGCGCGCACGTCCGGCGCCGCTTTCGCCAGTGCCAGCCGGGGCATCAGCAGCGCCACCCGGTCGACCACGCGGGCGGACACTTCCAGCAGCGCCGGCGCCCGCGGCGCGCGCGCCATCTGCACCAGTTCCGCGCGGGCGCGGCCCAGCATGCGGCGCGCCATCCACGGCGCATCGACGGTGCGGATCGCGCGGGTGACCACCGCCGCGGCGATGTAGCCGGCCAGCTGCGCCAGCAGGCCGTTGGCGAACGAGGCCATGTCGAGCTGGTTGGTGTCCTGCAGCGCCAGCGTGCTGGCGATGCCGATCACGAACGTCAGCGCGTTGCCGTAGGTGGCCGGGCGCGCCATGTAGACACCCAGCAGCAGGAATACCGGCGCCAGCGTCAGCACCAGCATTTCGTAGCTGTGCACGGCCGGCAGCACGACGAGGATATAGAACGCCGATACCGGTACCGAGTACAGCGTGTACCTGACGAAGCCGGTGATGGCGGGCACCGGATCGTCCATCGTCGCGAAGAAGCAGCAGGCCACGCCGGCCAGCATCGGCGCGGCGGCGCCGGCCGGCCAGCCGGTCGCGATCCAGAAGGCGCAGCAGGCCAGGATTGCGATCGCCGCGGCCAGCGCCGATCGCAATGCCATGCCGTGGTCGCGGTGCAGGACCGACGGCGTCAGGTGCGCCGGCGTGGCCGGCGGCGCGCCGTGCATCACGGCGTCGATGCTGTCGCGCAGTTCCAGGCTGTCTTCGCAGGCCGCCACCAGTGCCGCCAGCCGCTGCGCCAGGTTCACCTGGAGGATCGTGCGCCATGCGGCATCGGGCGGCAGTGGCGGGGCCAGGGCATCGATCCGCGCGCGCAGTGCCGCCGCGCGCGCCGGATCGGCGGCGCGGCCTTCCCCGATCCACTGCGCCACGTCGTCCAGCATCGCCTGCCAGGCCGGCTCCATCGGCCCGGTCTCCGCCAGCGCCTGCAGGCGGTCTTCGACAGCCAGCAGCAGCGGCACCATCACGGCCAGCCGGTCGTGCAGCGCATGCACCATCGCGCCGGTCCAGCGCAGGTGCGAGGTATCGAACGGCAGGTGGGTGGACATCACGCGCATGTCGCTGATCTCGGCGGCGAGGGCCAGGCGCACGTGGGTGTCGTGGGTATCGCCGCCATCCGGGCCGCCCGCGCCCGAACCGGACCGCATCGCGTCCAGCATCCAGTGCCGCGCATCGCCGATCGCGCGGTCCAGGCGCCCCAGCAGCGCCGGGCCGACACCCTGCGGGAACACCAGCGAATGCACCAGCGTGGCGGACAGGATGCCGATGCCGATCTCCTCGACGCGGGCGATCGCCGTATCGAACACGGTGGCTGGATCGGCCACCGCCGGAAAACCGATCAGGCCAGCCGTATAGCCGGCCAGCATGAAGACATAGGAACGCGGCGTGCGGTCGAGCAGCGACACGTACAGGCACACGGCCACCCAGCACGCCAGCGCCAGCGACAGCAGTTCCGGCGCATTGGCGAGGTTCGGCACCAGCACCACCGTGGCCGCCGAGCCGGCCAGCGTGCCGCAGACCCGGAACAGCGCCTTCGAGCGCACCGCGCCGGCCAGCGGGCTGGCCACGATATAGGCCGTCATCATGGCCCAGAACGGTCGCGGCAGGCCGGCCGCCATCGACACATACAGCGCCAGCATCGACGCCGTGAAACACTTGGCCGAGAACAGCAGCTCGCGCGGCTGAGGGGCTTTCAGCAGCATCGGCGCTCAGCCTTTCGCGCGGGCGGCGAGTGCCGAATCCAGTTGCGCCAGCACGCGCAGGCACGCTTCGATGTCGGCCCGCGGCAGGTCGCCGAACAGCTCGCGCCGGAATGGCAGCAGCAATTCTTCCAGCTGGGCCGCGCAGTGGCGGCCCTCGGCCGTCAGGTGCAGCGTCTTCGCGCGCCGGTCGGCCGGATCGTCCTGGCGTGTCACCAGGCCGGAGGCCACCAGCTGGTCGATGATGCGCACCAGCGAAGGCGGCTCCACGCCGAGCGCCTCGGCCACCGTGCCCGGCCGCACGCCATCGCCGAGGCGGGCGATCATCACCACCGGCCAGCCGCTGGCATGGGACAGCGAGAAATTGCCGGCCACCCGGTCGGCCGCCGCCTTGTATGCCCGCGCCGCATGGATCAGCGTGTGGGTGAGGGACATCAGGGTCTTGTCGAGGTCGGTCATGGCGCGGTTTTAGATTAGGATGCGAAAGTTTAGCATCCTAAGTAAATAGTTGCAACGCTGTCTCCCGGGACGGGGCTGCCGATGCCTGCGGTCACATCGGTGCTGGATTGAGGTACTCCGTCGACGGCGAGCGAAATTCGGTCAACGGGACTTCAAAATCATCGAAACGGTGCCTTATTTACCATTCTGTGCTCAAAAGCAACGGAATTTTGTTAATAAGAAAATGGTCACTACAGATGAACCTGCTTGTCCCTTGAGGATACGCAAGTTTCCGTTCATCATATATTCATGAAGTAACTGGCAGCAATCCACACAGGATGTCCTGTGCAATCGCAGGCGGTTCGAGTACCGCTGTGCCCGACGCGTCGAATACACCTCCGCGCCACTGCGCCATTTCCTCACGAGCCTCGCCTCACCAGCTAGGTACGGCTCTGCTCGACCCTTGCAGCTGGACTTGATGAATCCACGGGTCGGCGCGCGTAGCGCAGGGCCGAATTTTGAAGAAAGTTCTTGATGACTACCGCGAATATCTCACCTACCGTGCCAGGCGGCCCCTATCTCGTAGATGAGTTCGATGTTGGTAACCTGATGGCCGGAACGCCGTCCAATCCAAGCGCAGCCGTGCTGGGTAACGGCAATATTGTCACCGTATGGGAAGTGAGCGGCTCGCCCGACGGCGCGACGCCGGCGAAGGTGTATGGGCAGGTGCATGACGAGAACGGTACCTCGCTCGGCGGCATCGTCGAAATCGCCTCCGGTACCGGCGCGGCCGAGCTCAAGCCGGTTGTCACTGTGCTGGAGGACAACAGCTATGTGATTGCCTATGGCGCCTCGCCGGGCGACGTGGGCAGGGGAGCCACTGCGGAGTACGTTGCCTATCGCGTGGTGAGCGGCAATATTGTGGGTGAGGAACAGTTGGTCGGGCAAACCGGCATGCCACAAACGGGCCATGCCATCACGACGCTCGAGAATGGCGACTTCGTGATCGGCTGGACCGAGGACGGCAGCATCATGACCCAGACCTTTGCAGGCAGCGGGCATGCCGGTCTGGCAGCGGGCCAGCCGTACCAGTTGGCCAGCAGTCTCGGCAATACAAATCCGGCCGCCAACATCAGCCTGACCGGTTTGTCGGACGACAATTTTGCCGTTTCCTTCGTGGACGCGAACACGTCGAACATTTTCCTCGCGACGAGCGAGAACATGGTCTCGATCCCCGGCAGCATGAGCGGTTTCGGCAACGAACCCGCTCCGGACGGCGTGGTGATTGCGCAGATATCGTATGACGGCGCCGACCGTCCATCGTCGGCCGGATTGCCCGAGACCGATATCGCCACGCTCAAGGGCGACCGGGTCGTCGTCACATGGGACAGCTGGATCGTTAATGGCCCCAGCGGCAGTGGCAGCGGCATTTCCTATAGCATCCTGGACACGGCTACAGGCATTTCCGACCCATGGGGCGTGCGTGCGGCGAGCGAGGAAACCATCGGCAACCAGGCCGGCGTGACCGTTACCGCAATGAGCGGTGGCGGTTTCGTGCTTGCATGGGAAAATGGCGGCACCGGTGACGCGGCCGAAATCATGGGCCGCAGCTTCGATGCGAACGGCCACGGCATGCATCATGCCTTCCCGATCAACCAGGACTTCCTCGGCGCGCAAACCAGTCCAGTCCTGGTCGCTTTCAACGACAACACCTTCGGCACGGTATGGGTCGATACGCCGGCGGGCGGATACGGTGTCCGCATCGAAGGCCGCGTCAGTACCATTCCTCCGGTGGGAATGCCTGACCTGGACCCGGGAAGCGACAGCGGCCCGAGCTATGAAGACAACGTGACCAACAATGCCTCGCTCAGGTTCACTGGTTCAGTTGGCCCGGAAAATGATGCCGCCGATGTCAGCGTCTTCATCGATCTGAACCACAACGGCCAGCTTGACAGTGGCGATGTCATCGGAACCTCGCCCTCTTCGTATGGACAATACGCAGTTGAAATGGACACTCCGCGGGACGTCGAGGGGACCTTCAATGTCTTTGCTTTTGCCACGGATCGCGCAGGTCACGCCGGCCCCCTCAGCACGCCGTTGCAGGTAACCATCGATACGCTCGCACCGACCAATGTCGTGGAGGACGTGTGGTTCGGGGACCGGTACTCGCCTTCGAAGATGGTGACCAACAGCCTGCAGCCGGTCCTGCATGGTGAACTCGCGCAACCGCTGCAGGTTGGCGAGACCGTCCAGGTCAACGTTAACGGCAACTGGCAGGACTTGCCCGTTCTGCCGGGCCAGACGCAATGGGCTGCGCCGATCGACCTGGCCCATTACCAGTACCAAAACCAGGGGTTGCAGCTGCGTGTTGTCGATAGCGCAGGCAATGACGGGCAGCAACTCGTTGTGCCATTCAAGGTGGACATCGACAAGCCATGGGCACAACTGATCAGCACTCCATTCGTCGAGATGCCGGCCAGCGACCTGTTCGTCATTGATATTCGTTATGAAGACATGCAGACCGGTTTTGCTCCGCAAACCTTTAACAACAGCAATATCACGGTCAGCTTCGGCAACACCACGCTGGAGGTGGTTTCTGCGGGAATCAAAGATTTCAACGGCAATATCGGTGGCAATATCAACGGCGGAATCAATGAGATTATCGTCAGCTACACGGTGCGCGCCCCCGGCGGCACGTGGGATCCCGCCGACGCGGGCCCATACCTGGTGTCGTTCAATGCGCAAACGATCCGTGACACGGCCGGCAACGCGCTGGACGCGCCAGGGTTCTACCTGCATGTCTCGCCCCGCGAGGTCGTGACGCCTTCCACGCCCGACCTCGTCGATCTGTTCGATACCGGCGACAGTTTCTACGACGACGTGACCGCCGCCACCACGATCGCCGTCACCGGCACCATCAACGAACCGGATGGCGGCCAGGTGACCGCGTTCATCGACATCGACAACAATGGCCAGTTCGACGCCGAGGTCGATCACGCGGGCAGCGGCACGGTGCATGACGGCGCGTGGACGGTCGATGGACTGGACACCGCCGGCCTGGAAGGCAGCTACAACATCTACGCCTTCAACGCGGCCGGTTCGGCCACTCCGACGAACATGCCGCTGAACGTGACGTTCGACCATATCGCGCCCGGGCGCTCTGTCGGGATGCGGATGTCCGAGGACACGGGCGCGAGTTCGTCCGACCTGGTTACGCGCTCCGAATTCCAGCAGCTGACTTTCTCGTTCGACGCGCCGATAGCTCACATGGATTATGCCGAGATCAGGATCAACGGCGCGGACGGTTGGATACCCTTGCAGAGAGGCTTCGAGCCGAACGAATGGTTGAGACTCGTGCATCTGAACCAGGCAGGCTACGTGGAAGTCCGCGCCAGGGATAGCGCAGGCAATGTCGGCGAGATCGTCCGCCATGACTATGTGGTCGACTACACGGCCGGCTCTGCGCACGCCAAGGCGGAAGACGTGTCCTCGCCTGGCGCCACTGAATACTCGTTCACGGTCGTCTACACGGACATCGGCGCCGGTATCGACCTGTCCACCATCGGATTGAACAATGTCCAGGTGCAGGGACCAGCAGGCAACCTGTTGCCGGTGCTGCGTTTCGAGGTGATGAATGACACAACGATCAGCCCCTTCAGCGCTCTGCTGCCGACCGGTCCCGTTACCGGGCCGCAGGAGGTCACGGTCAAGTATACCGTCGAGGCGCCAGGCGGAAGCTGGGACCAGGGTGACGACGGCACTTACGTGGCGAACGTCGTCATGGGCCAGGTGCTGGATCGCGCCGGTAACCCGATAATGTTTGCGATGGGTGACCTGTTCGACGTCATGCTGAAGCCGGCCAACGCCAGCCCCACCGGCATCGTCACGATCACCGGCACGGCCAGCGCAGGCCAGACCCTGACGGCAAGCAATACGCTCGACGACCTCGACGGCATTGCACCGAACGGCATCGCCTATCAATGGCAGGCTGGCGGCGTGGACATCGCCGGCGCCACCGCCAGCACCTTCACGCTGGGCCGGGAACAGGTGGGCAAGGTCATCACCGTGGTGGCCAGCTACACCGACCTGAAGAACAACCTTGAATCGCAGGTGTCGGCGGCGACGGCTCAGGTGACGCACGTGAACACGGCGCCCACCGGCGGAGTGACCATCGCCGGGGAAGCCAAGCAGGGCGGGACCCTGACGGCATCGAACACGCTGGCCGATGCCGATGGCATCGGTTCGAACGGCATCAGCTACCAGTGGCAGGCTAACGGTGTCGACATCGCCAACGCGACCGGCGCTACGCTGCTGCTGGGCCAGGAACATGTCGGCAAGGCCATTACCGTGGTGGCGAAGTACATCGACCAGCAGGGCACCGCCGAAGCACCGGTGTCGCTCGCGACCGCGGCCGTTGCCAACGTCAACGATATGCCGACCGGCAGCGTGACCATCAGCGGTACCGCGGCGCAGGGGCATACCCTGACCGCCGTGAACATGCTGGACGACGCGGACGGCATTGCACCGGGCAGCATCACCTACCAATGGAAGGCCGATGGTGTCGATATTGCCGGGGCAACCGGCAGCGCCCTCGTGCTCACGTCCGGCCAGAATGGCAAGGCCATCACGGTCGTGGCGGCATACACGGACGCGCGGGGTACCGTGGAAAGCGTTGCATCCCTCGCGACAGCCAGCGTCGTGGATGTCAACGACAAGCCTGTGGTCACAGCGACCGCGGCGACCGCGGCGCAATATGTCGCCGGCAATGCAGGCGGCGTTTCCCTGTTCGCGAACGTGGCGCTGTCGACGGTCGAAGATGGCCAGGCCATCAGCGAAGTCGTATTGCGCGTCAGCGGCCTGAAAGATGCGGGAAGCGAAACCCTGCTGATCGGCGGTAAATCGCTGGCCCTGGTGGACGGCACCTCGGTGGCGCTCGACATTGGCGGCACCGCGAAGGTTGTCCTGGTCGATGGCGCGCTGACGGTATCGATCAGGAATGCCGAGGGCTGGTCCGCCGCCAGTGCCGAGGCCATGATCGAGGGTATCCAGTACAGCAATACCGCGACGGCGCCGACGTTCGCCGGGCAGCGCAGCGTCGAACTTGCGTCCGTCAAGGACAATGGCGGCACGGCACTCGGTGGCAGCGACACCGCCTTCGTGGCGATCACCTCCAAGGCAACGGTGGTTGCCGCGCCGGTCGTGACGCCGCCCGGCACCAGCGCCACCGTCGACGGCGTTACCGTCCAGACGGGGCAGATTACCAACCCGGATGGGTCGGTGTCGCAGACGCTGACCGTTCCAGTGATCGTGCCGAACCGCACGGAGCAGGTCGGCAACAATGGCGTGGCCGATATTCCGCTGGTCACCGGCACGAACGGCCAGGCATTGCTGAGCGCACAGGTGTCGACCGGGATCGGCTTGACCATCACAGGATCGAACGAGGCGAAATCGGCCGGCAACTCGTTGGCCGACCTGATCCGTGAAATCAAGGCGCATACCACCGCCGGGTCGGCAGACCAGAACCAGTTGACCGGTGGCGGTAGCGGTTTCCTGTCGGATCTGCCTGCGACGACGAACCTGCTGGTGCAGACGATCGTGCCTACCGCGGCACCCGGCGCGACGTCGCCCGGCCAGGCGCTGGTCATCAACGGCACCCCGTCATCGGCCAACACGCCGATGACGGCCCTGGTCATCGATACGCGCGCCTTGCCGGGCGGCTCGACCATCCAGCTGAACAACGTTGAATTCGCGGCAGTGATCGGCAGCGTGCGCGTGACCGGCGGCGCCGGCTCGCAGAATGTCTGGGGCGATGGCGAATCGCAGTTCATCATGCTCGGCGCCGACGACGACGTCCTGCACGGCGGCGGCGGCAACGACACCGTGGGCAGTGCCGGCGGCAATGACAAGGTGTACGGCGACGAAGGCGATGACCTGGTCTTCGGCGGCATTGGCAACGATCTGCTCGATGGCGGCACCGGCCGTGACACGGCCGAATTCACCGGCAATGGACGTGCTTCCTACAGCCTGCGTGTGAAGGACGGCAACATCGTCATCACCGACCTGCACGGCGATGACGGCATCGATACGCTCGCCAACGTGGAGCAGCTGCGCTTTACCTCGGAGCAGGCGGACACCAGCCTGCACGGGACCGTGGCGCGCCTGCTGGAAGCAGCCACGGGCAAGGCGCCCGACCTGCTCAGTGCCGATCGCTGGCTCGACGTTGCGCAGAAAGGCACGGACCTGGCAGCGGTCGCCAACTCGCTTATCGCCGATGCGGGCCTCGATAAACTGGACAATGCGGCCTTCGTGTCCGCGATGTACCGCAATGTCCTGCACCGCGACGTGGACGCCACCGGTGCCGCGTACTGGAGCGATGCGCTGGCTGCCGGCACCGTCGACCGGGCCGGCATGGTCCTGTCGATGGCGGAGTCGGCTGAAAAACTGGCGTTGCCCCAGTCGCTGGACATGGACTTCAGCATGAGCGACGTCGCGACCCTGGTGCGCATGTACAGCACGCTGTTTGGCCGTGCTGGCGATGAAGGCGGGCTGAACTACTGGATTGGCATGTACGAATCCGGCGCATCGCTTTCCGGCGTTGCCGACGCGTTCATTGCTTCCAGCGAGGCGGATGCCCGCTATGGCGCCATGACGGATGAACAGTTCATCGAATCGCTCTACCAGGTGGCATTCGATCGCGTCGGCCAGGCCAATGAAGTGGGCTACTGGGTCGACGGGTTGGAGGCCGGTGCGATCGATCGCGGCGAAGTCCTGCTGAGCTTTGCCAACTCGGCGGAGCAGATCGAATTGATCGGGACGATCGGCACGAGTTTCGCTACGCTGTAAAGCCTGGCGCGACAAAAAACCCACTGGTGCAAGCCAGTGGGTTTTTTTTTAGGCGGACCGCCAGCGGTGCGTCAGCCCAGCGGATTGATGACGAACGCCGGCATCGGCGCCTTCTCGTTCGCGGTCTCGAGGAACTTGTCGGCCGTCCGCAGCGCTTCGTCGATCGTCACGTCCATGTCGAGGTAGCGGTAGGTACCCAGGCGGCCGATGAAGGTGACGTTCGGTTCGTCGTTCGCCAGCCGCACGTATTTTTCCAGCTGCACCTTGTCGCGCGCCAGGCGGATCGGATAGTACGGCGTGTCGTTCTCTTCGCACTGGCGGCTGTACTCGAAGTAGCAGACCGTGCCTTCGTGCTGTTCCCATGGCGAGAAATGCTTGTGCTCGGTGATGCGCGTATAGCGCTGCGCATTGTCGCAATAGTTGATCACCGCATTGCCCTGGTAATCGCCCTGGTCGCGATGGACTTCGAAGTCCAGCGTGCGGTAAGGCAGGCGGCCTTCGCGGTGGCCGAACCAGGCATCGATCGGGCCGCTGTAGAACACGTGGCTGTAGTCGGCCTTCTGTTCCGGCTTGAACGCCGTGTTCAGGTGCACGGTAATGCCCGGCACGTCGAGGATCTTTTCAACGATGGCCGTGTAGCCATCCTTGGGCATGCCCTGGTACTTGTGGCTGAAATAATTGTCGTCGTAGTTGAAGCGCACCGGCAGCCGCTTCAGGATGCTGGCCGGCAGCTCGGTCGGGTCCAGGCCCCACTGCTTCACGGTGTAGGTCTTGAAGAACGCTTCATACAGTTCGCGGCCGACGAAGCGCAGCGCCTGGTCCTCGAAGGTGACCGGGTTCTCGATCGACTTGTCGCCCAGCGAGGCAAGGAACTCCTGCGCCTCGGCCGGCCGCAGGGTCTTGCCGAAGAACTGGTTGATCGTCAGCAGGTTGATCGGCAGCGTATACACGCGGTTGTTCGTGATCGCCTTCACGCGGTTCACGTAAGGCATGAACTGCGAAAACTCGTTGACGAACTTCCATACCCGCTCGTTATCGGTGTGGAAGATGTGCGGCCCATACACATGGACCAGCACATTGGTTTCTGCATCGCGCTCGGAATGGCAATTGCCCGCGATATGGGACCGTGATTCGAACACCTCGACTTGGTAGCCCGCTTTTGCGAGCTGGTGCGCGATTACCGCGCCGGAGAAGCCTGCCCCGACAATAGCTACGTTCTTTGTCATCACGCTCACTTGGATTTTGGGTTGATCTGCAATGCCGCTTGCGGCTCCGGATGCCAGGCGACGTGGCAAGATTACCATGTAAAAAAAACAAGCGTTGCACGGTTAACGTCGCAAATTCACACATCCCTGCTGCATTGCCGCATCGCGGTTTGCGTACGCGGCCGCACATCGGATGCCGCGGCGCTCGCCTATCATCGGCCCGTCCAGGGGATGGCGCGGGAGGGCAGGTGGCTGAAGACGTACTGATCATCGGTGGCGGCCTGGCCGGCCTGGCGTGCGGCGTGGCACTGGCCGACCACGGCCTGCGCTGCCGCGTGTTCGAGGCCGGCGAACGGCTGGGCGGGCGCGCCGCCAGCTGGCGCGACAACGCGACCGGCGACACGGTCGACATCGGTCCGCACATCTTCCACTCCGAATACCACAACGTGCTGGCCCTGCTGCGGCGCCTGGGTACCGCGCATCTGATCACCTGGCAGCCGCGCAAGGTGCTGGCGCTGGCCAGCAAGCCGCGGCCGGTGCACCTGCGGCACGCGCCGCTGCCGCCTCCGCTCAGCCTGGTGCCGAGCGCGCTGCCGGCACCGGGGCTGACAATGCTCGACAACCTGTCGATGGCGCGCCTGGCCTGGAGCGGCATGACCTTCCACGAGGCCGACGTGGCGCGGCTCGACGGCACCACCGCCGAGCGGTTCCTGCGCGACAAGGGCGTCAGCGAGCGCATGATCGACTGGTGGTGGCGCTTCGCCGCGATGGTGGTGACCAACGTGCCGCTGGAGCGCTGTTCGGCCGCATCGCTGCTGCGCATCCATGCGCTACTGAGTAACTACCGCGGACTGCATTTCGGTTTTGGCGCCGTCGGCCTGGCCGAACTGTATGCAACGCAGGCCACGCAAGCCATCGCGGCGGCAGGCGGCGCGGTGTCGCTGAACGCGCCGGTGGCCGGCTTCCTCGGCAGCGAGCGCGCCGAGGGCATCGTGCTGGCGGACGGCACGCGCATCGCCGGCGAGGTGGTCAGCGCGCTGCCGCCCATGGCGCTGGACGGCATCGTGCCGCCGGCATGGCGCGCGACGGCGCCGTTCCGCCGGCTGGCCGGATTCGAACCGAGCCCGTATATCTGCGTCTACCTGTGGTTCGACCGTGCGTTCGAGGTCGAGCGTTTCTGGTCCCACCTGTACTCGCCGGAGCGGCTCAACTACGATTTCTACGACCTGCGCCAGATCCGCGCCGGCTGGCAGGGCAGGGCGACGGTGATCGGCTCGAACATCATCCATAGCCACCGTGCCCATCGCATGAGCGACGACGACGTCGTCCAGGCCACCTTGCGCGAACTGGCCGAGGGGGCGCCGGCGGCGGCAAGCGCGCGCCTGGTGCATGCGCGCGTGCACCGCGTGCCGATGGCGATTCCGTGCCCGGGGACGGGATTCGAGATGAGCCGGCCGGCGCCGGAAAGCCCGGTACCGGGCCTGGTGCTGGCCGGCGACTGGGTGCAGACGCGCCTGCCGTGCACGATGGAAAGCGCCGTGAAGTCCGGCTACATGGCGGCCGAGCGCGTGCTGGCCGGGCGCGGCGTGAACGCGCAACTGGCGATTGCCTCGCGCCCGTTCGACGGCCTGACGTGGCTGGTCCGCAAGCTGGCCGGCGTGCCGGCCAGTCCGGAGCTTACGGCACGATCGTGACGAACAGGTAAACCGCGAAGATCACCACGTGCACCATGCCCTGCATGATCGTGGTGCGGCCGTTGCCCAGCGAGATCGTGGCCACGATGATCGACAGCAGCAGCAGCACGGTGGACTTGACGTCGATGCCCAGCGACAGCGTCCAGCCGTTCAGCAGCGAGACGATGGCCACCGCCGGAATCGTCAGGCCGATGCTGGCCAGCGCCGAACCGAGCGCCAGGTTCAGGCTCGTTTGCAGCCGGTTCGCGCGCGCCGCCTGGAATGCGGCGATCCCTTCGGGCAGCAGCACCACCGCGGCGATGATGATGCCGACCAGCGCCTTCGGCGCGCCCAGTGCCAGCACGGCCGCTTCCAGCGGCGGCGACAGCGACTTGGCCAGCAGCACCACGCTGCCCAGGCAGGCCAGCAGCAGGGCGCAGCTCCACCACATGATCTTCCTGGACGGCGGCGGCGCGTGCACTGCCTCGTCGGCGGTGGCGACCTCGGGAAGGAAGTAGTCGCGGTGCCGCACGGTCTGTACCAGCACGAAAGTGCCGTACAACACCAGCGAGATCACGGCGATGAAGACCAGCTGGCTGCCGCTGTAGTAGGGTCCCGGCGTGGTGGTCGTGTAGTTCGGCAGCACCATCGTCAGCACGGCGATCGCCGACAGCGTGGCCAGCGCGGCGGACACCCCGGTCTGCGTGAAGCGCTGCTCGCCATGGCGCCGCGCGCCGGCCAGCAGGCAGATGCCGACCATGCCGTTCAAAATCAGCATCACCGCGGCGTACACTGTGTCGCGCGCCAGGCCCGTGGTCGTTTCGCCGCCGGCGATCATCAGCGAGACGATCAGCGCGACCTCGATCGACGTGACGGCCACCGCCAGCACCAGCGTACCGTACGGCTCGCCGATGCGGTGCGCCACCACTTCGGCATGGAACACGGCGGCCAGCACGCCGGCGAACAGGCCGGCGGCCAGCAGCGCGATGTAGGCGCCGCCCAGCATCTGGTCGAGGCCGGCGGCCTTGCCGGCCAGCAGCAGCCAGGCGGCGATGGGCGCGGCGATGGTCCACGCGGGAAGGGAGTTCGATATCTTCATGGCAGTTCTTCAGGTCGTTGACGTCGGGGACGGCTCTGGCGATGCAGAGCCGGCACGGCCGAAGTGTACACGCCCGGCCATGGGAACCCGGCGCCGCCATCCTGAAGAACAAACCAGCGGGGGAGAACAGGACGTGCCGGCCTTTGCAGGGGCCGGCACCGGTGTCGCCTTACAGCGTGCGGAACGACACGCCGACCATGATGCGCCGGCCGGCGTAGGCGTAGTCCAGCAGGTTCGGCACGCCGTCGCTGAGCGGCGCGTACTGGCCTTGGCTGGTCGTGGTGCTGACGTTGCCGATGTTGCGGCCTTCGATGAAGAATTCCACGTCCGGGCGCCATTTCCAGCCGATCTTCGCATCGATGAAGCGCGTGGCGTCCTTGAAGTTCGGCGAGCCGGGCGAGT
Organism: Pseudoduganella sp. jia 9; assembly: GCF_055502615.1. Classification (NCBI taxonomy): domain Bacteria; kingdom Pseudomonadati; phylum Pseudomonadota; class Betaproteobacteria; order Burkholderiales; family Oxalobacteraceae; genus Pseudoduganella; species Pseudoduganella sp. jia 9. The sequence continues at coordinate 76,723 of NZ_JBUPWE010000023.1, forward strand.
AGATCTTCGGCGTGGAATTGTTGGCGACCACGCCCTGTGCCGGATAGTTGATCAGCTCGCGCGGGGCCTGCGTGCATGGCGAGATGCACTTGAACCATGCGGCGGCGCCCTGCAGCGCGACGCGGGCCGACAGCCGGCCATCGTCGTACCACAGCGCGACGTTGTACTGAGAATCCGACTCGAGCGCGGGCGGCAGCGCGGTGCCGGTCAGCAGGTCGACGATCGCCGCGTTCACGTGCTTCGACTTCACCTTCGTGTAGTTGGCATCGAAGCCCGTGTTCGACAGCAGACCCGGCAGGAACGTGAACGCCGTCTTCGTCGAGAATTCGGCGCCCCTGCGCGTCGATACCGGGCCGTTCACGTAGGTCGAGTAGTTGAACGGCAGGTCGGACAGCTTCACGCCCGTCTGCGGATCCACCAGGTCGGAACCGGCGAACAGCTGGCCACCGCTGACGCCCTCGGTGATGAACTGGCCCACCTTGCCCTTCTGCGTGAAGTAGGCCAGGCTGAACATCGTGTCGCGGTTCGGGTAGTACTCCAGCGACAGGTTCTGGTTGACGTTCTTGCGCGCCTGCAGCGCCGGGTTGCCGATCGTGCCGTTGCAGCGCTGCGTGCCATCGGAATCCAGGTCCGCCGCGCGTTCGTCGTAGATGCAGGTGCTGGCCGGCAGCAGTTGCTGGATCGGCGGCCGCGCCACGGTCTTGGCGACGCTGTAGCGCAGCACCAGTTCGTCGGGGCGCAGCCATGTCGCCAGGTTCAGGCTGGGCAGAACGTCCGTGGTGGAGGCATCGACGGACGTGTTCTGCACGATCGACGACTGCACGTAGCCGGCCGAATTGTTCGGGTCTTCGGCATCGTACAGTGCCGTTTTCGAGTACGAGGTGAACGTCATCGTGCCGGTGCCGTTGACGCGGCTGCGCACGTAGCGCACGCCCACGTTGCCGTCCAGTTCCAGGCCGAACGGCAGTTCCCGCCCGGTGAACGGCACGCGGTCCAGGCCGAAGTCGGTCATCAGGTAGAACGCGTCGATGCGTTCCTTGAGCTTGTTGACCGGCTGGTCGTACACCTTGCCGTCGGTGGCCGTACAGGTCTGCACGCAGTCCCAGTTGCGGTTGGCGAAGTCGGTCAGCTTGACGGCATTGGCGATATCGATGCCCATCCAGTTCTGCGGCAGGATCGACGGGCGGTCCTTGGCGCCGTGGAAGAAGGACGAGCCGGTGGCCGGCTTGGTCAGCGTCTGCGCGATGATGTTCTGGTACTCCTGCGGCGTCAGCACCAGGGCGTGGTCGCGGCCATTGCGCGGGTCGCCCAGCGGATTCATGCCGTACTGGCAGGCGTCGCCGCCCGGCGCCAGCGACGCGGCGGTGTTCTGGCAGCCTTCGAAGCGGTTGTCGACGCGCGCCTGCGGCAGGTAGATGCCGGGCACATAGCCTTCCTTGCCATAAGTGCCCTGGGCCGCGCGGACCGTCTTGTCGCCGGCGCCGCCTTCCCACGAGTTGCTGTAGCTGTCGCGCAGGTTGAAGCCGGCCTTCAGGCGCTTGAAGAACGGAATGCTCTCGGGCGTCATGTACGTCACGTCCAGCTTGGCGGTGCGCTCGCCCGTTTCGCGGATCTGCGGCAGCCACAGGATGCTGGCCGACATCGTGCGCAGCGGCTGCACGGCGGCGGGGTAGTTTGGCCGGAAGATGTTGTTGGTGTTGCCCAGGTTGGCGCCGCCGACGGTGCGCGGGAACAGCGCGGCATAGCCGGCGGGATCGGCCTGGTTGACGCCGGCCGGGAAATTGAAGCCCCACAGGCCGCTCGGGTCGAGCTCGAACGTGGTCGGGCCGGTATTGAGCGTGTAGCTCAGGCGCTGCTGCACGCGGCGGAAGTCGGAACGCGCGTCGGCCAGGAAGAATTCGGCGGTCAGGCCGTTGCTGCGGTAGGTGCCGCCCGTCTGCAGGTAGCGGCTGACGGTACGGGCGAATTCCAGCGTCTGGTCGGGAATGGCCTGGCCGTCCGAGACCGTGAAGCGCGTCAGGTGGTGGCTCGGGTCGACCAGCACGGACGCCGGATCGATGTTGGTGACGGCGCCCGCGATCGGGTAATTGTTCGAGCGCGTCGAGTAGCCGTTCGGGTACAGGTAGAAGCCCGAGCCGGCCGTGGGGCTGCGCACGTTGTTGACGTTGTCGTCGGTGAACGCCGGGCCCGTATAGCCGGGCGTGACCACCGGATTCGGCAGCTGGTTCGGGTTCTTCACGAGGCCGAGCTGGTAGGTCATCTGCTCGATGCGCGTTTCGCGGCGGTTGAAGCTGCCCTTGGCATACACGGTGAGCTTGCTGTTCACCTTGAAGTCGCCGCGCAGATCGAGGTTGTCCTTGCGATCGTGTTCCTTCTTGATGAAGTAGCGCACGTTCGACGGCGTGTAGTCGTTCCACTGGTTCAGGCAGGTGAGCAGTTCGTTGCCGCGCTGCGCCCGCGCCGCGCCCTGGCTGCCGGACGGGATCTGCGCCAGCTGCGCGGTCGACAGGTCCGGGAACAGGTTGTGGCAATCCTGCTTGGTCTGCGCGCCGGCCGACTTGGTGATCAGCGACAGCGGCGATTCGGAATTGAGGAAGTTGGCGCCGCCCATCGGCGTGCGCAGGATCGGCGTGGTGGCCGTGCTGTCGTCGCTTGCCACGGTGCTGGGCAGGAAGGTATAGGTTTTTTCCGGCGAGTTATCGAAGTCCAGCAGCCGGTAGTAGCCCTGCTGCGCCGTCTGCGACACCTGCATCGAGTGCGCCTCGTTGTTCAGCGTGCTGTGCGAGGCGTTCAGCATCAGGCCGAGGCGGCCGTCCAGATACTTGTTCGCCAGGATCAGGTTGGCGTCCGGCTTCCATTTCTTGTCGAGCGAGTTGTGGCTGCCGCCCAGGCGCAGCGAGGCAAACGGTTTCTTGAAGTCGAGGCCGGTGCGGGTCTTGATGACGATGCCGCCGCCCAGCGCGCCTTCGGTCATGTCGGCCGTCGAGCCCTTCACCACGTCGACACTCTTGATCAGGTCGGCGGACAGCTGGCGGAACTCGGTGCCGCGGCTGTTCGCACCGCCCGTGCCGCCGGCGTCGGTGCCGCCGGCCGACTGCACGCTCTGGCCATCGAGCTCGACGCGGGTCAGGTCGGCGCCGTTGCCGCGCACCGAGACCGTCACACCCTCGCCATAGTCGCCGCGGTCGAGCACGATGCCGGCCATGCGCGAGATCGCCTCGCCCACGTTGCGGTCGGGCAGCGAGCCCACGTCTTCGGCCACGATCGAATCCATCGCCGTGGCGGCGTTCTTCTTGCGCTCGATGCCGGATTGCTGCGAAGCGCGGGTGGCCACTACCTCGACCCGGTGGACCGGCCCGTTCCCGGCCGCCGCGCTGGCATCGGCAGCGGCGCCGGAGCTCTGCTGGGCCAGCGCGGCGGGACTGGCGACGAGCGAAACGAGGGCCAGCGAGACGGCTTGCGTTAAACGTTTAACTTTGAAGTTGCGGCGTGTGGTGCGATTCATGGTCTCCTCCATTGCGTTTTGATGTTCTGTTCAGGCGTGCCGGAGCCGGCCGTGCCTGGCTTTGTAATGAAACGGATTCGGAAGCCGGCCCGGTGTCCCGGGGCCGGGTTGGCGTTACGGCGCTCTTGCCGCGGCCTTAAGTCACCGCTGGTGGCGGAGCGCGGCGCGTCATAGCGGCCGCCAGCCGTCGCTGCCGCCGAGGATGTTCGCCACGGTGTACTGGCGTGCTTCGGCATCGGTCAGCTGGCGCGACCAGCCGGCCCGCTTGGCGGGACTGGCGCCGTCGCCGCGGCTGTTGTACTCCACGTAGCGGGCGGTCTTCTCGTTGTCCGGCTTGCCCCAGTTGTTCCAGCCTCCCGGGCGGATATGGGCGCCCATCTCGGTATTGATGAAGGCGACCGCGCCGTGCGGCCGCCATGGCCGGCCCAGGAAGGCCAGGGGAGTGGGGGCCTTCGTTTCGATCCTGCCGGTGGGGTCGGTCCACGGTGCCGGATCGCTGGTCAGCCGGCTGTCGATGAAGACGAAGCCGTAGGGCCGTTCGGGCGGCGTGCTGGCTGCCGTGACGTAGCCGCCGTTCTTGCTGCGGATCTCGCAGCGCTCGAACACCGAGGTGCCGCTGCCGTAGATGAAATCGACGCGGCCTTCGATGTACGTGTCGCGGAAATAGTGCCGGCCATGGTTCAGCATGACCGTGTCCTGCCAGCCCAGCAGGTGGCTGTTGGTGACCACCGCGCGGTCGCCGTCGATGCGCAGCGCCAGTGCCTGGCCATGGTCGCCGGACGTGTTGCGGAAGGTCAGCTTGTCGGCGCGGAAATCGTCCGCCAGCACGACCAGCGCGGTGCCCTTGTGGCGCGGGTCGGTGCCGGGCGGCTGCTCCTCGTTGGTATTCACATGCCAGGTGAGGATCGTGGCGTCTGCCGCCTCGCCTTGGAGGGTAACGTTTTTCTTTTCCTTGCGCAGGATCTTCTGGCCGTCGTACACCCCGGGCCTGACCAGGATGACGGTGCGCTCCGCACTGTTGTCCGGGACTGCGGCGAAAGCTTCCTGGACCGTGCGCACATCGCCGCTGCCATCCTGCGCGACGACGATCGTGCGGTCCCCGGCAATGGCGTTGATGGCGCTGCACAGCAGCAGGGCGGCGCCGGCAAGGGCGCGTGGTAATGCCTTGTTCATGTCTCCTCCGTGGGCGCTTCGCTGTTCTGTTTTCATTGTTTTGTTTTTATTTATCGTACAAACAACCACGCTGTAAGTAAAACGTTTTTTGTTTGCGCTAGCAACATTGTCGTATAAATGTTTGCGCAATCAATCATGCCGATGATTGCTGTAACCATCGCTGCATAAATCGGTTGACGGTATTGAATATATTTAATACATTTGAACTCGACCAAGTTGACGGAGATTGCCGCGATGCATCCAGAACCGGCGCCAGATGCGCCTCCGCAGTTACCTCAGCTGTTGCTGATGTCACCCGAGGACAATTGCCTGATCGCCCGCCAGCAGCTGGCCGCCGGCGATGTGGTGGACATCGATGGCAGGCGTGTCAGCCTGCCGGAAGCCGTGCCGCTGGGCTACAAGGTGGCACGCGTCGCGCTGGCCCCCGGCGACAAGGTCTTGCGCTACGGCGCGCTGATCGGCAGCGTCACGGCGCCGGTGGCGCAGGGCGCGATCCTGCACACGCACAACCTCGCCAGCGACTACATCCCGACCTATACCCTGGCCGACGACAGCACATCCTTCATCGGGAGCACCCATTGATCATGGACGAACACTCTTCGCTGCCGGCGCTGTCCGGCTACCTGCGCGACGATGGCCGCAAGGGCATCCGCAACGTCGTGGCCGTCATCTACACGGTCGAATGCGCGCACCACGTGGCGCGGCTGGTGGTCAATGCCTTCCATGGCCGGCCGGTGCACCTGATCGGCTTTCCCGGCTGCTACCCGAACGATTACGCCGACCGCATGATGAAGCGGCTGGCTACGCACCCGAACGTGGGCGCGGCGCTGATCGTGGCGCTGGGCTGCGAGAGCTTCAACCGCCGCGGCCTGGAGGAAGAGGTGGCCGCCAGCGGGCGTTCGGTCCACACGATCACGATCCAGGAAAACCGCGGCACGCGCACCAGCGTGGCCGACGGCGTGGAGTGGGTGCGCTGGGCGCTGGAGTCGCTGGCCGCCCAGCCGCGCGTGCCGATGCGGATGGATGAACTGGTGGTCGCCACCATCTGCGGCGGTTCCGACAGCACCAGCGGCATCACCGCCAACCCCGCCGTGGGCGTGGCGTTCGACCGGCTGGTCGGCGCCGGCGCCACCTGCATCTTCGAGGAGACGGGCGAACTGGTGGGCTGCGAGTTCCACATGAAGCGGCGTGCCGCCACGCCCGAGCTGGGCGACGCGATCGTGCGCTGCGTGGACAAGGCGGCGCGCTACTACACCGTGCTGGGCCACGGCAGCTTCGCCCCCGGCAATGCCGACGGCGGGCTGACCACGCAGGAGGAAAAATCGCTGGGCGCCTACGCGAAAAGCGGCGCGTCGCCGATCGCGGGCATCCTGAAGCCGGGCGACCAGCCGGCCGCCGGCGGCCTGTACCTGCTGGACGTGGTGCCGGACGGCGAAGTGCGCTTCGGCTTCCCGAACATTTCCGACAATGCCGAGATCGTGGAGCTGCTGTCGTGCGGCGCGCACATCACGCTGTTCACAACCGGCCGCGGCTCGGTGGTCGGTTCGGCCATCGCCCCGGTCATCAAGGTGTGCGCCAATCCCGCCACCTATGAACGGCTGGCCGAGGACATGGATGTCAATGCCGGCCGCATCCTGGCCGGCCAGGCGTCGCTGCAACAGGTGGGCGACGAGATCGTCGGCCTGGTGGCGCGCGTGGCGAACGGCGAAGAGACCTGCTCGGAGGCACTGGGCCACCAGGAATTCATCCTGACGTACAAGCAGTTCGATGCGTCCGCGCCATCCGGGCCGGGCTGCTTTCCGCTGAAGGCCGCATGATGGAACATCGCGAAACGGGCGGCACCGGCCGCGTTCCGGCCGGCCGGGTTCCATCAGGCCGTACCCCGGTCGGCCGTACCCTGGTTGGCCGTACCCCGGGCACCTGCATGGGGCTTGGCTGCGCCCAGCTGGGCGGCCTGTACGAGGCGATGGACGACACCGCCGCGCGGGACATCGTCGATACCGCCTGGGAGCTCGGCATCCGCTACTTCGATACGGCGCCGTACTACGGCTTCACGCTGTCCGAGCACCGGCTCGGTGCCGCGCTGCGTGGACGGCCGCGCGGCGACTATGTGATCAGCACCAAGGTCGGGCGCCTGATGGAACCCGACCGCTCGGTGCGGCCCGGCGACTGCGGCTGGGCGGCGCCGCTGCCGTTCCGTCCCCGTTTCGACTACACATACGAAGGCGTCCTGCGTTCGCACGAGGACAGCCTGCAGCGCCTGGGCATGGATTTCGTCGACATCCTGTACGTGCACGATATCGGCCGGGTCACGCACGGTGCCCGGCACGATTTCTACTGGGACCAGCTGACGCATGGCGGCGGCTTCCGCGCACTGACGAAACTGCGCGACGAGGGCAGCATCCATGCGTTCGGCCTCGGCGTCAACGAGTGGCAGGTGGTGGCGGACGCACTGCGGGAATGCGACCTGGACTGCGCCTTGCTGGCCGGCCGCTACACGCTGCTGGAACAGGCCTCGCGGGAACCTCTGCTGGACCGCTGCGCGGAGCGGGGCGTGGGCATCGTCATCGGCGGGCCGTTCAATTCCGGCATCCTGGCCGGCAACCGCAAGTTCAACTACGAAGATGCGCCGGCGGACATCGTTGCGCGCGTCGAGGCGATCGCCGCCGCCTGCCGCGAAGCCGGCGTGCCGGTACAGGCGGCCGCGCTGCAATTCCCGATGGCCCATCCGGCCGTGGTCGCGTGCGTTCCCGGCGCACAAAGTCCGGCGCAGTTGCGCCAGAACGCGGCCTGGTTCGCGCAAGCCATCCCCCCCGGCCTGTGGGCCACGCTGGCCGGCAACGGCCTGATCGACCCGCGTGCCCCCGTGCCGCGGGTTTCCTGAATACGCATCGAACATCCACCGACATCTGCAAAGGAAACCCATGAAATTGCTGCGCCATGGCCCGAAGGGCGACGAGAAACCCGGCCTGCTCGATCCGGAAGGCCGTATCCGCGACCTGTCCGGCCATATCCCCGACGTCACGTCGGCCCAGCTGGGCAGCGAAACGCTGGCCCGCCTGAAAGCGCTCGACTGGGGCACGCTGCCCGCCGTGCCGGCACCGGTGCGGCTGGCGCCGATCGTCGCCGATACCGGCAAGCTCATATGCGTGGGCCTGAACTACTCCGACCACGCGGCCGAATCGGGCATGGCGGTGCCCAGCGAGCCGGTACTGTTCATGAAGGCCACCAGCGCGATCGTCGGCGCCAACGACGCGGTGGTGCTGCCGCGCGGTTCCGTCAAGAGCGACTGGGAGGTGGAGCTGGGCGTCGTCATCGGCACCCGCGCGCGCTATGTGGAGGAAAGCGAGGCCCTGGGCTACGTGGCCGGCTATTGCGTGGTCAACGACCTGTCCGAACGCGAATACCAGCTGGAGCGGGGCGGCCAGTGGGACAAGGGCAAGGGCTGCGACACCTTCGGGCCCGTCGGCCCGTGGCTGGTGACGGCCGACGAAGTGCCGGACCCGCAAAACCTCGATCTGTGGCTGGAAGTGAACGGCAAGCGCTACCAGCAGGGCAGCACGCGCACGATGGTGTTTACGGTGGCGCAGCTGGTCAGCTACATCAGCCGCTTCATGACGCTGCATCCGGGAGATATCATCAGCACCGGCACGCCGCCGGGCGTGGGCCTGGGCCAGAAGCCCGATCCGGTCTACCTGAAGGCCGGCGACGTGATGCGCCTGGGGATCGCCGGCCTGGGCGTGCAGCAGCAGACCGTGCATGCATGGAACGAGGAACTGATCGACGCATGACGTTCCTCCGCCGCGCCCCGTTGCGGCACCATGTCGTAGCAGGTTACAGCAGGTAGTTGTCCTAACCCAAACAGGGCCGCGCAAAGTACGCGGCCCACACTGGAGACGTTAGACATGACCGTACCGACCGCCCGGCGTTCCTACAAGTTCGCCTTCCTGATGCTCACCACGCTGTTCTTCCTGTGGGGCTTCGTCCATAACCTCGACCCGATCCTGATCCCGCACCTGCGCCGCTCGTTCAGCCTGACCGTGCTGCAGGCCGCGCTGGTCGATTCGGCGGTCTACATCGCGTACTTCGTGATGGCGCTGCCGGCCGGCATGCTGATCCGCCGCGCCGGCTACCGGTGCACGATCATCGCCGGCCTGCTGCTGTTCGGCATCGGCTCGCTGCTGTTCCTGCCGGCGGCCGACACGCACCGCTATGCGGTGTTCCTGGCCGCGCTGTTCATCATTGCCTGCGGCCTGACGCTGCTGGAAACGGCGGCCAATCCATATGCCGCGCTGCTGGGGCGGCCCGAGCGCGCGACCCAGCGCCTGAACCTGGCGCAATCGTTCAACGGCCTGGCCGCGGCGATCGCGCCGATCGTCGGCGCGCGGCTGATCCTCGTCGAGGGCGCCAGCGACGCGCAATTGCAGACCATGGCGGAAAGCGCCCGGCAGGCGGCGCTGGCGGCGGAAGCGGCCAGTGTCAAGGGGCCATACCTGGTGCTGGGACTGGTGATCTTCGCGATCGCCATCGTGTTTTATTTCATCCGCCTGCCGGAGCCGGAGCGCCGGGTCGTCGATCCCGGCGAGCGGGTCACCGGTGCCATCGCGCGCGCGTGGCGGCACGGGCCGATCCGGCGTGCCGTCGTCGCCCAGTTCTTCTACGTGGGCGCGCAGGTCTGCGTGTTCAGCTTCTTCATCCTGTTCGCCGCCGGCGCGGCCGGCCTGTCGCAGGTCGCGGCGGCCGACTACCTGGGCTGGGGATGCGGCGTGGCCTTCGTGGCGGGGCGCTTCGCCGGCACCTGCGCGATGAAGTACGTGGCGCCGGCCCGGCTGCTTCTGGCGTACGCGCTGGTGTGCTCGCTGCTGTCCGTGTTCACGATGTTCGCCAGCGGCATGGCCTGCGTCATGGCGGTGATCGCCATCGTGTTCTTCATGTCGATCATGTTTCCCACCATTTTCGCCCTCGGCATCAAGGATGCCGGCGCGCACACGGAAATGGGCAGCAGCCTGATCATCATGGCCATCGTCGGCGGCGCGCTGCTGCCGCTGGCGTTCGGCTTCATCAGCGACGTCACGCACAGCATCCAGCTGGGCTACGGCGTGCCGCTGGTGTGCTTCCTCGTCGTCGCCTGGTTCGCCCGCACGGTGCTGGTACTGGAACGCAGCGCGGCGCCCGTTCCTCCACTTACCAACGGAGCATTGAAACGTGTTTGAACTGAACGACAAGAAGGCCGTCATCACCGGTGCCGGCAGCGGCATCGGCAAAGCCATCGCGAGGCTCTTTGCCGCCCGCGGCGCTCCCGTCCATGTGCTCGACATCGGCGAGGATGCCGCCCGCGAAGTGGCACAGGAGATCCGCCGCGACGGCGGCACGGCCACGGCGCACGCCTGCAACGTGGCCGTGCAGGCCGAGGTGCTGGCCACGTTCGCCGCCATCGGTCCGCTCGACATCCTCGTCAACAATGCCGGCATCGCCCATATCGGCAAGGCCGATACCACCGGCGAGGCCGATTTCGACCGCGTGATGGCGGTCAACGTGAAGGGCGTCTACAACTGCCTGCACGCGGCCATTCCGCAGCTGCGGGCGAACGGCGGTGGAGTGATCCTCAACATGGCGTCGGTGGCGGCATGGGTCGGCGTGGCGGAGCGCTTCGCGTACTCCACGGCGAAGGGCGCGGTGATGGCGATGACGCTGTCGGTGGCAAAGGACTACCTGCGGGACCGCATCCGCTGCAATGCGATCTCGCCGGGGCGCGTGCACACGCCGTTCGTCGACGGCTTCCTGGCGAAGAACTACCCGGGCCGCGAAGCGGAGATGTTCGAGAAGCTGTCGCAGACGCAGCCGATCGGGCGCATGGCACGGCCGGACGAGGTGGCGGCGCTGGCGCTGTACCTGTGCAGCGAGGAAGCGTCGTTCATCACCGGCACCGATTACCCGATCGATGGCGGCTTCATGACCTTGAACACCTGAGGCCTTTCCCTTGAGCTGGCCGGTGCGCCGGCTTCGTGCATTGCCGGGCATGGCGCCGGTTTTGGCCTGCTGCTGTGGATGCCGCTGCTGGCAGCCGGTGGTCCGGCGGTCGCCTTGGTGCTGGCATGGCGGCACTCCTGGTGCGTACCGGTGGCCTTCCTTATATGTAGCACCGTATAACAATCCTCGTTTTTATTCCTTCTGAATCTGGTTCGCCGCTTTTATGATGCGAATCAGTCAAGCCGCTCGGTGCTACCCGCACTGAGACGCGCTGCCGTGTCTGCGTGCCTGTCGCGATGGTGCCCGCATACCTGACGATTGCTCCACCGCGTTGCCGCCCGCACGATCCGTGGGCGCATCGCCGGCTGCCGCTCCCGTTCATAATAATCAGGAACCACCATGCATACTTCCCTTCCGGGCGTCCCTCGCCGGCGCCTTGGCCTGCTCGTTGCCGGCCTGTTTGCCGCCGTGCCTCACATCCATGCGATCGCGCAGGAAGCCGCCGTCGGCGCCATGCTCACCGTGACCGTCAACGGCGAACGCGAGAGCGAAGCGAAGCAGGCCCGTTCGCGCGGTGCGCTCGGTACGCTGTCCGACCTGGAAACGCCTTTCGCCACCGCCACCGTCGGCAGCGAAAGGCTCGAGGACAGGCAGGTCACCACGCTGGCCAACGTGTTTGCCGAAGACGCCTCCGTCAGCACGAAAGGCGGTACCTACACGCAGAGCGCCTACGCGATCAACGTGCGCGGCCTGACGCTGGACTTCACCAACGGCTACAAGATCGACGGCCAGCCGTTCCAGATGTACGGCGTGGAACTGCCGCTGGAAACGGTGGAATCGGTGCAGTTGCTGAAGGGCGCGACCGGTTTCCTGTATGGCTTCGCAGCGCCCGGCGGCATCATCAACTACGTGACGAAACGGCCGACCGGGCAGTCCACGTTCAGTGCTTCCGCAGGTTATACCAGCGGCGGCCTGCTGCGCGAGCATATCGACACCGGCGGCCGCTTCGGCGACAACGGCCGCTTCGGCTACCGCCTGAACCTCGCTCACGAGGAAGGCGATACCTACAATGGCGCGGCACTGGATCGCGACGCGGCGTCGCTGGCGCTGGAGGCACGGCTGACACAGGACGTCACATGGAGCGCGAACCTGCTGTACCAGGAGCGCGACCTGCAAGGCGGCGTGCCGACCGTGTCGCTGCAGGTCTATCCGGCCGCCAGCGCCGGCCTGCCGGTGGCGCTCGATGGCCAGGCCGACCTGGGCGCCTACCCGGGTACCTACTACGATTCGACGATGTACATGGGCACCAGCGCCATCGACTGGCGGATCAACAGGGACTGGAAGCTGAACGTCAACTACGGCTATTCGCTGAAGCGCATCGACAGCTCGATCGAAACGCTGTACCTCACCAGCCAGTCGGGCAACTACAGCAATCGCCTGAACCCGTTCTACCGGCCGGAGCTGACGTATCACGCGGTGAACGCGATCGTCGAAGGCGCCTTCCGGACCGGCGCGCTGAAGCACCGCGTCTCGTTCGGCGCCGGCCGGCAGACGCTGACCCGGATGCTCAACGTGCAGTCGGCCCTCAGCCTGTTCGGGCCGGGCACGGTCGGCAACCTGTATGCGCCGCCGCCGGCGCTGGTCGATACGTCCGTCAACAATCCGCGTGTCTTCAAGATCTCGGACTATGCGCAGAAGTCCGTCTTCGCCAGCGACAACGTCGACTTCGGCGAGCACTGGTCGGTGCTGGCCGGCGTGCGCTACATGGATTACCGCAACCTGAACTGGAACGCGGCCGGCGCACAGACCTCGGACTACCACGAGAAGCCCACCACGCCGACCGTGGCACTGCTGTACAAGCCCTCGTCCGATACCACGCTCTACACGAGCTACGTGGAGGCGCTGGAAGACGGCGGTACCGTCAGCACCACGTACGCCAATGCCAACGAGGCGCTGCGGCCGCTGACCAGCCGCCAGGCCGAGCTGGGCTTGAAGACGGATCGCGGCAACTGGGGCGCCTCCGCGGCGCTGTTCCGCGTCAAGCGCGGCGCCGCGTACGCCGACTACAGCAGCAACCCGCAGGGCATCTATGTGCAGGCCGGCGAGCTGCGCTACCAGGGGCTGGAAGTGTCCGGCCACGCCGACCTGCGGCGCTGGCTGACGGTCAACGCCGGCGCGACGTGGCTCGATGCCGAATACCGCGCCACCACGCCGGCCATCGTCGGCAACCGCATTGAAAGCACGCCGCGCTTCCAGGCCGTGCTGGGCGTGAATGCGAGGGTGCCGCGGGTGACCGGCCTGTCGCTGCACGCGGATGCGAGCTACGTGGGCGCGCAGAAGGTCAACAGCGCGAACACGTTCGAAGTGCCCGCGGTAACGCTTCTCAACGCCGGCGGCGCATGGCGCACGCGCATCAGCGATCACTATGTGACGCTGCGGCTGCAGGTAAACAACCTGGCCAACCGCGCCTACTGGTATTCGACCGGCTCGAACTCGCTGCAGGTCGGCGCGCCGCGCCAGGTTTCCGTCAACGCACGCTTCGACTACTGAGGAGAAGACATGACACGCATTCCACACCGGCTCGCCCTGGCAGCCGTGGCAGCTGCCGCCGTCTCTGTCCTGGTATCCTGCGGCCCCGTCAAGGCGCCGGAAGTGCCTGAGACGACGGCTGCCGCGGCCAGGCGTCCGAACATCCTGTACATCATGGCGGACGACCTGGGCTACTCGGACATCGGCGCCTTCGGCGGCGAGATCGAGACGCCGAACCTGGACGCGCTGGCCCGCGAAGGCCGGCTGCTGACCAATCACCATACCGGCACCGTGTGCGCGATCACGCGCGCGATGCTGATCTCGGGCACCGATCATCACCTGGTGGGCGTGGGCACGATGGGCGAGCCGCGCGACGAGCGCAAGGGGCTGCCCGGCTACGAAGGGTACCTGAACGAGAGTTCGCTGTCGGTCGCGCAATTGCTGCGCGACGGCGGCTACCATACGTACATGGCCGGCAAATGGCACCTGGGCGGCGGGCGCGAAGGCAAGGGCAGGACGCCCGACGCCTGGGGCTTCGAGCGCAGCTATGCGCTGCTGCCCGGCGCTGCGCGCAACCACTTCGGCGGCGAGGCGCCGGATGCGAAGAACTACGCCGAGGATGGCCGGTTCGTGCAGCCGGGGCCGGGTTTTTATTCGACCGATTTCTACACGCGCAAGCTGATCGGGTACATCGATTCGCAGCGGGGGGATGGCAAGCCGTTCTTCGCGTATGCGGCCTACACGTCGCCGCACTGGCCGCTGCAGGTGCCGGAGCCGTGGCTGAGCAAGTACAAGGGCCGCTACGACGCCGGCTACGACGCGATCCGGCTGGCGCGCATCGAACGGATGAAGAAGCTGGGCATCCTGCCTGCCGGTTTCCGGCCGCATGACGGGTTGCCGGAGACCCTGACCCGTTCCCCGGCTACGCCGAACAGCGGCACGCCGCAGGCGAAATACGTGAACGCCGTCAACGGCGCGCCGCAGGGCCATGCCGACCATGGTCCGGGCCGGGTCGTGAAAAGCTGGGACAGCCTGTCGCCGCTGGAGAAGAAGGCGCAGGCACGCTACATGGAAATCTATGCCGGCATGGTCGACAACCTGGATCACAACATCGGACTGCTGATCCGGCACCTGAAGGACATCGGCGAGTACGACAACACCTTCATCATGTTCCAGTCCGATAACGGCGCCGAAGGCTGGCCGGTCGACGGCGGTGCCGATCCGAAGACCACCGACGAAGCCAATGCGGCGCCGGAAGTGTACGCAAAGCTGGGTACCGACCAGGTCAAGCGCATCCAGTACGGGCTGCGCTGGGCCGAGGTCAGCGCCGCGCCGTTTCGCAACGTGAAGGGAAGCGCGCACGAGGGCGGCGTGTCGACACCGCTGATCGTGCGGCTGCCGGGAGGGCGGGGGCTGGGCGCGATCGTGAACGTGAAAGATGCAACCTACGTCACCGACAACACGGCCACGTTCCTGGCGCTGGCAGGCATCACGCCACCGGACCGGCCGGCACCGGCGGACATCGACCCCGCCACGGGCCGCGACCGCAACGCGGGCAAGGTCGTCTACCAGGGGCGCAATGTCTATCCGGTGACCGGTACCTCGCTGCTGCCGCTGCTGGCCGGTTCGCAGGCGGCGCCGCGCGGCCTGCCGCTGGCCGACGAGTCGTATGGCCGTGGCTACGTGTTCAGCGCGGACGGGCGCTGGAAGGCGGTGTGGATGGAACCGCCGCAGGGGCCGGTGGACGGCCACTGGCAGCTGTTCGACCTGCGCACCGACCGTGCCGAAAACCATGACGTCTCCGCGCAACATCCGGCGGTGGTCGCCGAGCTGGTGGCGCAATGGAAGCGCTACATGACGGCGGTGGGTGGCGTGGAACCGTTGCGGCCAGCCGGCTTTTACTAGGAGCGAGACATGCCGGGAAATTGGAGCAAGCCGCTGACAGTGGCGGGTCTGCTGGCCTGCATCGGCCTCGCCGCATGGACGGAAGCGGGGAGTGGCGCGGTGGCGTCGCCGCAATCCGCGCTGGGCAGTGAATCGCTCTGTGCGTCGGCCGGCGGCCTGCCGGCGGGTTGGGGGACCGATGTCCGCGCGGGAATGGTGCGGGTGCCGGACGGCGAATTCGTCTTCGGCAGCACGCGCGGCTATCCGGACGAGCGCCCTGCCACGGCGCACAGGGAAGCGGTGCGTGGATTCTGGATCGACAGCACCGAAGTGACGAACGCGCAATTCGGGAGCTTCGTGCGTGCCACCGGCTACGTGACGCAGGCCGAACGCGAGGGTGCGGCGGCCGTATTCCACCGGCCGGACCAGGCGGAGCTGGACGCGCGGCCTTACGCCTGGTGGCGTTACGTCCGCGGCGCGAACTGGAGGCAACCGGGCGGGCCCGCCGTGGACGGCACCGCCCCGGCCGGGCCGCCACCGAACCTGCCGGTCACGATGATCACGCGGGCCGACGCGCTGGCGTATGCACGATGGCTGGGGCGCGACCTGCCGACCGAGGCGGAATGGGAATATGCGGCCAAGGGCGGGCGCGATGACGCTGCGCTCGATGATGCGCCGGTCGACGGAAATGGCCGGCCCACCGCCAACTTCTGGCAAGGCCCGTTCCCGCTGGCCGATGCGGCGCAGGATGGCCACGCCGGGCTGGCCCCCGTGGGCTGCTATGCGGCCAACGCGTTCGGCCTGTACGACACGATCGGCAATGCCTGGGAGTGGACGAAGGATCCCTATACCGGCGCGCGCCAGCCGCACGCCAACGGCGACACATCAGCGGTTGCCGCCGCTGCCGGTGCGCGGCGCGCGAACGAGCCCGCTGTCATCAAGGGCGGCTCATTCCTGTGTTCGCCCAGCTATTGCGTGCGCTATCGCGCCGCCGCCCGCGAATCGCAGGAAGCGGACCTTGGCGCCAGCCATATCGGTTTTCGCACGGTATTAAGGGTACTTTAAAGCCCCGCCGCCATACTGCTTGTCATTGTAATGAGAATTATTCTCATTTAAAATGAATTGGCATTCAAGCCAGGGTTTCATAAAGGATCACACGATGCACTTCACCCCCGACGACTTCGACCATTTGCTCCAGGAACATGCCGCGCTGCTGCGGGCACATGGCGAGGCGCAGGCTCGGTGCAGTGAGGTGATCCGTTCGCAGGCACTGGAAATCGCCCGGCTCGATGCGCAGGCCATGCGGCTGCGCATGGAGCTCGTGAAGCGGGAAACCGCGCTGGCCTGGGCACGGGAAGACCGCGCGGCGCTAGAACAGTCCATCCCCGGCTTGCCGAAGCGCGAGGCCCTGGCCCGGCACGTGGAGGCGCTGCAGGCGCGCGTGCGCGAACTGTCGGACGAGCTGCAGCAGCGCGATGTGCGGCGGGCCTTCGCGCCGGCACGGGCGGAGCATGCCGATGGCCTGGCGGACCTCGAAGAAGATCTCGCCGCCGCCGACCTGGTGATCTGCCAGACCGGCTGCATGAGCCACGGCGCCTACTGGCGCGTCCAGGATCACTGCAAGCGCACGGGCAAGGCGTGCGTACTGGTCGAGAACGCCGACGCGCTGCACATCGTGCGCATCCAGCGCGCCGATGAAGGGCAGGGCGTGGCGCTCGTGGCGTCGCAGCAGGGCTGAGGAGGGGCGATGGGGCATGACGTTTTTGTTGTGCTTGTATACATGGCGTGCGGGGATACCACGTTTTTGCTGTGGGGAAGTGCTTCGAAGCCAGCAAGGTAGTGCCGGGAGAAAAGCATCTGTAGTAAGCTGCGCGCTTCACAAAACGGATACGACATGCAGGACCAGACCCCAACATTCGACGAGGTGGCAGCGGCCGCGACAGCGCTGCAAAACGACGGCAATCAGGTAACGGTCGAGGCGGTGCGCGACGCCCTCGGTGCCGGCTCGCCCACCGCCATCCACAAGCATTTGTCCGCATGGCGTGCCGACAATGTGCCGCCACCGGAGCCGCCGAAGGCGGAAATTCCCGAACAGCTGGCGGCGGCGCTGGCCGACTGGGCGCGGCAATTCGCCGAGCAGTCCGGCGCCGGCAACCGCGACAAGCTGGCACAGGCGGAGAGCGACCTCGAAGCACTGGCCCGTTCCGGCGAAATGCTGGAAGCCGAGCGCGATGACCTGCTGGCCCAGTTGTCCACGGCGAATGCGCTGGCGGCCGAGCGGGGCGAACAGATCGATCGCCTGACGATCGAGTTGCGCGACGCCCGCGAAGTGGCGACCAATGCACTGGTCGGCAAAGCCAAGGACCAGCTGGCGATCGACGGCAAGGACCGCCAGCTGGCGGATCTGCGCGCGCAGCTGGAGCGCAGCGTTGCCTCGGCGGCCACGGATTCCGACGCCCGGCTGGCCGCTGAAATGGACCTGGTCGGGGCCGTCACGGCGCGCGACAACTACGCATCGGAACTGAAGGCCTTGCGTGCGCAGCTCGAATCGCTGAATGCCGACCGCACCGCCTTGCGGGCCGAGGTAGACGGCTTGCGCACCCGCCGCCCATGATTTTTTGGGAAAGGGCTTGCGGACGGGCAGGGCCTTTGCTATAGTCCTGTCCCTCGCAGCAACGCGACTGACACGAAAGTGAAACAGGCAAGTTGATGTGAGACAAAAAGCGGGGTTGACGGATCGTAAGAAACACCTGATAATCTCGCTTCTCTGCTGCTGACAAACACAACGATTTGTCGCCGGGTCTGAAAGATCCGCAGCGGGCCTTCAAGGGCAGAATTCTTTAACAATCAACAGTCGATAAGTGTGGGCGTTTGATGTGATGTGCCCCGGACTTCGGTCCGGAAGCTCAAAATATATAGCATCAAACGCTTGCACAAGAAATAAACGTAATCATCTTCGGATGATTCGTCAGTATCTTGAGTGAGTGACCTCCGATAGCAGTATCGGAACAACAGAGATTGAACTGAAGAGTTTGATCCTGGCTCAGATTGAACGCTGGCGGCATGCTTTACACATGCAAGTCGAACGGTAACAGGGAGCTTGCTCCGCTGACGAGTGGCGAACGGGTGAGTAATATATCGGAACGTGCCCAAGAGTGGGGGATAACGTAGCGAAAGTTACGCTAATACCGCATACGATCCAAGGATGAAAGCAGGGGACCGCAAGGCCTTGTGCTCCTGGAGCGGCCGATATCTGATTAGCTAGTTGGTGAGGTAAAGGCTCACCAAGGCGACGATCAGTAGCTGGTCTGAGAGGACGACCAGCCACAC
>NZ_JBUPWE010000024.1:0-93263 GCF_055502615.1 Pseudoduganella sp. jia 9
TGCTTAGTGAGCGGCGGCGGCCGGCTTGGCGGCGGCGGTGCTGGCCGCGGCGGGTGCGGCAGGAGCGGCAACCACTGCTGGCGCGCCCGGCTTCACCTTCTGGATGCCTTCGACGATCACGCGGTCGCCGGCGGCCAGGCCGGATTTCACCAGCCACTTGTCGCCCAGCGTGCCGGTAGTGGCGATCACGCGCTGCTCGACGATGCCCTGCTGGTTCAGCACCAGCGCGGTGGCTTCGCCCTTCTGGTTGCGGGTCACGCCCTGCTGCGGCACGGCGATGGCCTGCTCGTTGACGCCGTTCTCGACGACGGCGCGCACGAACATGCCCGGCAGCAGGTCATGCTTCGGGTTCGGGAACAGCGCGCGCAGCGTCACGTTGCCGGTGCCCGGGTCCACGGCCACGTCGGCGAACTGCAGCTTGCCTGCCTGTGCATACGTGGAACCGTCGGCCAGCTTCAGCGTGACCTTGCCTTCGGCCTTCGTCACGCCGCCGCCCTCCAGCGATTTCTTCAGGCGCAGCAGGTCTTCCGAGGATTGCGTCACGTCGACATAGATCGGGTCCAGCTGCTGCACGGTGGTCAGCGCAGTTTCCTGGCCGGCCGTCACCAGCGCGCCCGGGGTCACGTTCGAGCGGCCGATGCGGCCCGAAATCGGCGCGTGCACCTTGGTGTACTCGACGTTGATGCGGGCCGTCTGCAGTTGCGCCTTGGCCGATTCCACGTCCGCACGCGCCTGTGCTTCGGCGGCGACCGCGTCGTCGTAATCCTGGCGGCTCACGCCCTCGATTTCCACCAGCTCCTTGTAGCGCTTCACTTTCGGGCCGGCCGTCAGCAGGTTCGCTTCGGCACGCGCCAGCGCGGCCTTGGCGGCGCTGAACGACGCCTGGTACGTGGCCGGATCGATCTGGTACAGCTGGGTGCCGGCCTTGACGTCGGCCCCTTCCGTGAACAGGCGCTTCTGCACGATGCCGGCCACCTGCGGGCGCACTTCGGCGATCTGGAACGCGGACGTGCGGCCCGGCAGTTCGGTCACCACCGGCAGCGCTTCCTGCTTCACGGTGTACACGGCCACCTGCGGCGGCGGCATCTTGCCGCCCGGCGCACCGGCCTGTTGCTGCTTGTCGGAGTCGCAGCCGGCGGTCAGCGCCGCCGCGCATGCGAGGAAAAGAATGCCGGCCGAACGCAGCGGCGGGCGGGAGAGCGTGTTGTTCATAAAGACTGAACCTTCTGGTTTTGAGGGGATGCTCGGTAGAATGAACGATCATTCTAATACATTTCGGCAAATCTCGCACTAACTGACTTTGGAGTCATGAATTAGTGAGCGCTAACATTCTGTTGCCAAAAATTCGGGGACAGTCCCCCACGCTGTCGGATGTTGCATAGCAACCAGCACAGCAGTTGTAGCGAGTGCGTTATCTCTGCGGAATTGTCGGCATACACCGTTATTGGTGCCCAATTGGGGTTCTCAGCAGGTGTTGTAAAAAATCGGGGACTGTCCCCGGTGTTGTTTTGCAACCAGCTCAGCAGTTAGCGGCAAATAAAAAGCCTCCCGGCCGGTGGCGGGGAGGCTTGTCTGGCGGAAGCGCCGGATCAGGTCGTTGTCGTCGGAGGGACGTAGGGCACGAACGTCATCGTCACGTTCTGCAGGTAGATGCCGGTGGTGGCTTCGAAGCCGGAGTCGATGCCGAGCAGCACCCAGGCCTTGCCTTCGCCGTCGGTCTTCACACGCACACCGGCGGTGTTACGCACCGTTTTCGAGGCGTAGGTCGCCGAGCCGTCGCATGGCAGGCCATTGGCGATATTCCCCAGAACCATCGAGGCCGGGCCCGGCGTGGCCTGGTTGCCGCGGTCGATGTTCAGGCGGGTGTCGCCGTTGGTGGTGACCGGTTTCGGTTCCGTTGGCGAAGCCGCCGCGATCACGTACACGGATTCGCCCGGTGCGCCGCCCACGCCCATGCAGCCGGAGTGCGCGTTGCTGAGCAGGTTCATCGACGTTACCGCGAACGTGTATTCGGTGTTTGCCACCAGGCCGGTGATCTGCTTCTTCACGTACAGCAGCAGGTCGTCGCTGCGGTTGGTGCCGCTGACGTAGTAAGCCTTGGTGTCCTTGTAGGAGGAACTGAAGCTGCTGATGTCGCGCAGTTCGAAGACCACGTTGGCCGGTGCGGTATCGGTCGTGTAGTCGCTCGATTCGCCGACCCAGCCGCCGGTTTCCACTTTGAAGTCCTGCGTCAGCACCACCGAATAGGCGGAGCCGGTGCCGCCGCCGGTGGAGGTGCCTGCCGGATCGTCGTCATCGCCGCCGCAGGCGGCCAGCAGGGCCAGGGTCGCTACCGACAAAGCGGCTTTCCAGGTACGGGTCATTGATTCGTCTCTTTTCTGTGCAGGGGAACGGAGGCAACATTTTAGAAAGGAATGTGCAACTCGTGTGATGTATTTGTAACGAGTTGTACGAGCGGCCACGCGCTTGCTTCCTTCTTTGTCCCGATCATTTCCAGTCACCCCGCAGCGCCAGCACTTCCTCCTGCAGCCGCTCCGGCGTGGCGGCATGCGGCGCCACCGGCTGCCCCACCGCCAGCGCCAGCCGCGAACGCAGGCCCTTGCGGAAGGCGCGTTCGAACACATTGTCCCGGCTGCGCGACAGCAGGTGCCCCCACAGGCCGCGCAGCGCCATCGGAATCACCGGCACCTGCGAGCGTTCGATTACCTTGGCGATGCCGCCCTTGAATTCGTTCATTTCGCCGGTCGTCGTCAGCCGCCCCTCCGGGAAGATGCACACCAGCTCCCCCTCGTGCAGCGCGCGGGCGATGTCCACGTAGGACTTCTCCAGCAGCCACGGGTCTTCCTTGGCCGGCGCGATCGGGATGGCCTTCGCGGTGCGGAAAATCCAGCCCAGCAGCGGCGTGCTGAAAATGCGATGGTCCATCACGAAGCGGATCGGCCGCGGGCTCGCCGCCATGATCACGATCGCATCGACATAGCTGACGTGGTTGCACACCAGGACCGCGGCGCCATGCTCGGGGATGCGGCCAGACTCGATCACCTTCACCTTGTGTACCGTGTGGATCAGCAGCCAGGCCAGGAAGCGCATCAGGAACTCCGGCACCAGCGAGAAAATATAGGCGGCGACGATGCCGTTCATGATGGCGGTGGCCAGGAACAGTTCGGGGATCGTCAGGCCCTGCCCCAGCAGCAGGATCGCCACGCCGGCCGCGGCCACCATGAACAGCGCGTTCAGGATATTCATGCCGGCGATCGTGCGCGACAGGTGCTTCGGATCGCAGCGCAGCTGGATCAGGGCGAACAGCGGCACGATGAAGAAACCGCCGAACACGCCGATCATCACCACGTCGAACACGATGCGCCAGCTGCCCGGCTGCGCCAGCATGCCGAACGCATCCACGGTGGTCGCGGCGGGAGCGCCGTAGCCCTGGCTGGCGAAATACAGGTCGATGCCGAACAGCGACAGGCCGATCGAACCGAACGGCACCAGGCCGATTTCCACCTTGCGGCCGGAGAGCTTTTCGCACAGCAGCGAGCCGGCGCCGATCCCAAGCGAGAACACCGTGAGCAGCAGCACGAACACGCTATGGTCGCCCTTCAGGTACGTCATCGCGTACACCGGAAACTGCGCCAGCACCATCGCGCCGTAGAACCAGAACCACGAATTGCCCAGCATCGACAGGAACACGGTGCGGTTGCCCGCCGAGTATTTCAGGTTGCGCACCGTTTCGCTGAACGGGTTCCAGGCGATCCGCAAGTCCGGCATCGGCGCCGGCGTGACGGGAATCCGGTAGCTGGCCAGCAGCCCGAGTACCGCGAAGCCGACGGTGCCCGCGGCCACCACCGGAATGCCCAGCGAGCCATGCATCACCAACACGTCGCCGAACACCTGCCCCAGCAGGATGCCGACGAAGGTACCCATCTCCACCATGCCGTTGCCCCCGGTGAGTTCCTCGGGTTTCAGCTGTTGCGGCATGTACGAATACTTGACGGGACCGAACAGCGTGGAGTGCGTGCCCATCGCGAAGATCGCCAGCACCAGGAGCCACAGGCTGTGCGTCATCCAGCCGATGGCGGCGATGCCCATGATGGCGATCTCGGCCCACTTGATGAAGCGCACCAGCCGCGACTTCTCGAACTTCTCGGCGATCTGGCCGGACGTCGCCGAGAACAGCACGTAGGGCAGGATGAACAGGCCGGGAATCAGGTTGGTCACCATCGACGGCGACAGCGTCGTCCAGCTGGCGGCATCGAACGTGAGCACGACAATCAGCGCCGTCTTGAACAGGTTGTCATTGAAGGCGCCCAGGAACTGGGTCCAGAAGAACGGCGCGAAACGGCGCTGTCCAAGCAATGCGAACTGGCTGGCATGCTGCGGAGCGTCGGGGTTTGTCTGGCTCATGGGCAGGCGGGAGGATCGATGGAACCGACAACATACCGCACATCGCCGGATGGAACAACACGCTGGCGAACATGCAATCCAGCGGGCCGCTACGCGAGCGGCAGCCGGATCGCGATGCGCGTGCCGCCGCCGTTCCCTCCGCTGTCGCTGCCAATCGAGAAGCTGCCGTTCACCGCATGCACGCGCTCGCGCATGCCGGCGATGCCGATGCCGTCGGTGCGCACGCCCGGCAGGCCCACGCCATCGTCGCGCACCTCGATGGCCAGCGCATCGTCCTGCCGCGCCAGCACCACCGAGGCATGGCGCGCCCCGGCATGCTTGACGATGTTCGACAGCGCTTCCTGGATGATCCGGTAGGCGGAAATCGCCAGCTCCGGCTCCACGCCCGCCATGTCGCCTTCGATCCTGCAAGCGAAGCGGCAATCCGGCTGGCTGTCGTCGACCTGCCGCACCATCTCCTCGACGGCGCCCTGCAGGCCCAGCATGTCGAGCACCTCGGGCCGCAGCCGGCGCACCAGCGCCCTGCCGTTGTTGTACAGCGCCAGCGCCAGCTGCGTGACCGAAGTGGCGCGGCGCGCGATCTCCTGCGCCACTTCCGCCGGCGCCGCCTGCGCCGCCAGCGCCGCGATGCGCTGCGATTCGAGGCGCACGGCGATCAGCGACGCATTCAGTTCGTCATGCACCTCCAGCGCGATGCTCTGCCGCTCCTGTTCCACCGCCGTGTTCAGGCGGCGCAGCAGGCGGCGCTTCTCGGCGTCCGCCTCGCGCAGCGCCCGCATCGATGCCTGCAGTGACGTATCGAAGCCTTCGGACAGTTGCCAGGCCAGCGCGCCGCACAGTGAAAGACCGATCGCGGCAGCCAGCAGTTCGAGGCGAAAGCGCTCCGCCTGCCGGGCCAGCATCGCATCCGCCGTCATGCGCACCTGCAGGTAGCCGACCGTTTCAAAGGCTGGCCGTTGCGCCCCGTTGGCGGCGCCGAACACCACGCGGCCGTCCGGCGCCCGCATGTTCAGCCACACCAGCCGTTTCAGCACGGCCGCCTCGTAGTAGCGGCCCTCCGGTGCACCCGTGGCACGGCCGCGCAGCCGCACCAGCTCGCGCCGCCGTGCGTCGAACAGGGCCACTTCGAGGATCGCCGTGTCGGCCTGCAGCACGCCGCGCACGCTGCGCCGCAATTCGTCATGCTGGCCGGAGATCACCGCGTATTCGCTGCTGTCGGCCAGCACCCGCGCCAGCAGCGTGCCCCGCTCGGCCAGTTCGGCGCGCACTTCATCCTGGCGCGACTGGTAGCTGAACCACAGCAGCGCCAGGCACAGTGCCACCAGCGGCGCCAGCGTGATCGCCAGCAGCCGCGCGCGCGTGCTCCAGTGGCGGCGCAGGAACGCCAGCATCAGGGTTGCAGCAGGCCGTAGCGCACGGCCAGGCGCGTGATGTCGGCCGCGCGGTGCACGCCCAGCTTGTCCTTGATCGCCTGGCTGGCATTGCTGATCGTCTTCGACGACACGTCCAGCCGTTCGGCGATTTCCGCATTGGTCAGCCCTTCGGCCATCAGCGTGAAAATCTCCAGCGCGCGTTCGTCGAGCAGCGACTGCGGCGACGCATCGCCCTGCACCGACAGGCTGGCCAGCCGTTCGGCGATGCGGGGCATGAAGTACAGGGCGCCAGCATGCGCGCGGCGCACCGCCGCCGCCAGCTCCTCCGGATCGCAATCCTTCGTGATGAAGGCGCGCGCGCCGATCCGGTAGCACTCCTTGACCAGGCTGTCCTGGTCGAACTGCGTGAGGAACACGATGCGCGCTTCCGGGTCGCGCCCGAGGATGTCGCGCGCCACGTCGAGGCCAGTCAGCGCTTCACCGAAACGGATGTCCAGCACCAGCACGTCCGGCCGCAGGGCCGCGTGCTGTTCCAGCACTTCTTCCGGGTTCCTGGCCTGCGCCACCACGTCGATATCCGGTCCCGCCAGGGACATCGCGAACCCGGTCATCACGATCGGATGGTCGTCCGCCAGCATCACGCGGATGCGCTCTTCCTTCGCCTTCGTCATTTCCACCTCCACGCAAACCTAATTACCAGTAGGTAGAAGAATAACATGGGACAGGATTGCGCGTTAACCCCTTCCATTTTTGCTATTAGATGGAATAGTATACTTCTAGCACGTAGCAAAACAGATTCCCAACCCCGGCAAGGAGAATGGCATGAACTTCGCTAACCAACGCAGGAACCCCACCGGCATCGCCGTCGTCATACTGTTGCACGCCGTGGTGGCCTTCATCGCCGTGCAGAATTCAACGGTGCTGGTGGGGCGCGCCCCACCGGACGTCATCGACCTGCTCCCGGTGACGGAAACGCCGCCCCCACCACCGCCGCCGCCCGTGCCGATGCCCGATCCGGTCAAGCTGCCGCCGACCACGATCGCCGTGCCCGACCTGCCGGTGGACGTTCCGGTGCCGGCCGACCCGGTGACGATGGCGACCAGGCCGGCCAGCGAACCGGCGGTGGCGACGGCGACGAGCGGCACGGCGGAGCCGGCGCGGCAGGTCGACCCAGCCCCGAAGACGCCGGTGCGCGTGGCTGCCGTCGTCGATGCCAGAGCGTGCACGCGGCCCGAGTATCCGCGCAGCGCGCTGCGCAATGGCGACACGGGCACCGTCACGCTGGCGCTGCTGGTCGGTACCGATGGCCGGGTGGCCGATTCAAGGGTGGAGAAATCGAGCGGCGTGCGCGACCTGGATCGCGCCGCGCTGGCGGGGCTGTCGCTGTGCCGCTTCCAGCCCGGCACTGTGGATGGCGTGCCGCAGCAGTCGTGGACGCGGATGGATTATGTGTGGAGCCTTGAGGACTGAGGGATGCCGGCCGCGCGGCCGGCTGTCCGGTCGCGACGGTCAGGGCTTGCGCGCTACCAGGTTGATCAGCGTTTCCTCGCGCACGGCGCGCGGCTTGATGCGGAACACGCGTTCCAGCATGCCGAGGTCTTCGCGGCTCCACCACAGGAACGGGTAGGACACGGCGCTGTCCGGCACGTCGAAGCCGGCGCCGCGCACCATGGCAAGGTATTCGGGCGCGGTCTTCTGCACATCCATCGGGTGGCGGAACAGCAGCCGGATGATCCACGAGTGGATGTAGCGCTTCGTCGATTCCGCGAACAGCAGCACGCCGCCCGGCTTCAGCACGCGGAAGAATTCCGCGATCGCGCGTTCCTGGTCGATCAGGTGGTGGAAGGTCTGGTGGCAGAACAGCAGGTCCACCGAGTTATCCGGCAAGGCGATGTTCGAGCTGGAACAGCAGACGAATTCGGCGGCGATGCCGTGCTGCGCGACTTCCCTGCCCGAGGCCTCGATCATCTCCGGATCGATGTCCATGCCGATCAGCCGCTTCGGCGCGAAGCGCTGGTGCAGTTTGGGCAGCGAACGGCCATAGCCGCAGCCGACATCGGCCACCACATCGAAGCTCTTGCGGCCGGGCGGCAGCAGGAGATCGAGGTCGGCCAGCGCGCGCTCCAGCACGTGCACGGTCCAGGTTTCGGTGCGCAGGAACCATTTGCCGAATTCCGTTTCCGGCACGTGCGGCTCCGCGGGCGCCCGCGCTGGCGGCTGCACTTCCTGGGATTGAACATTCATACAAATTTCCTCAAATTTCGTGCGGGCGGGCCCGCGATGACCAATCTATAATGCAGCCCGTTTTCATCCGAGCCGCCAGCGTGCCGATCGTGCCGATCCGACAACTCATCATTTTCATTCTTGCCGCCGCTGCGCATTCGGCACACGCGCAGCAGGAGCCGGTAACCATGCCGCCGGTACCGCCTGCGATTTCCTCCGCACCGGCCGCTGTCCCGCCGGCGCCGGCCACGCCGGCTCCCGTTCGTTTCCTGCTCAGCTTCGACGACGGCCCCAGCGGCTCAAATGGCGACAATCCCACCGTGCGCGTGCTCGACACCCTCGCCAACAACGCCGTACAGCCCGGCATCAAGGCGGTTTTCTTCACGCAGACGCGCCACTGGCACGGCGGCGGCACCGACACCGGCCGCGCGCTGATCCGGCGCGAACACGAAGCCGGCCACGTTGTGGCGCTGCATTCGGCGACCGCCACGCATGCCAACCACCGCTTCATGGACGCCGCCGAACGCGACGCATCGCTGCGCCGCGGCGTGGACGACCTGCGCACGCTGACCGGCAGCGCACCGCTGCTGGTGCGCCCGCCGTTCTGGGCCTACGACGCC
The DNA here is from genome assembly GCF_055502615.1 of Pseudoduganella sp. jia 9. Classification (NCBI taxonomy): domain Bacteria; kingdom Pseudomonadati; phylum Pseudomonadota; class Betaproteobacteria; order Burkholderiales; family Oxalobacteraceae; genus Pseudoduganella; species Pseudoduganella sp. jia 9. The sequence goes on from NZ_JBUPWE010000024.1 coordinate 8,621, forward strand.
GCCACGCTGGACAGCTACCATCGCCACGGCCTGCGCATGCTGCTGACGGACCTGAACGCCAACGACGGCAAGATCTGGGGCGTCAACTTCAGCTGGCACAAGCGCTCCAACATGCTCGCCATGCTCGCCGAGACCCGCGTGCGCTGGGCCGCCGGCGCCATGCACACGGTGGACGGCCACACGCCGGTCGTCGTCACCTTCCACGACGTGAACAGCTACACGGCGCGCAACCTGGAGGTCTACCTGCGCATCCTGCTCGACGTCGCGCGCGAACTCGACATCCCCGTTGCCGCCACGCCGTTCTACGACGAGCGCGGTGCGCTGGAGCGGGCCGCGCTGGCCAGCACCGTCGACAGCGCCGACGAGCATCCAAGGCTGCCGGGGTTGTGGAACTGGCTGTGGCAGTAGGCTTGCCAGGTGTCGAATGCACTGTAGCGCCTGGTGTCGGACACCGTCTTGTGGTGTCGGACACCAATTGCCTCACAGGTCCACAACCTCCAGCCGCGGCACCACCGCCAACGGCTCCGCGCTGCACACCACCACCGCCAGTTCCCCATGCGGCAGCGGGTAACAGGCACCCGCCGCCACGCCCAGCTTGATGCCGGCCTCCTGCGCGCTCCACGCGCCATAGAACGCATCGACCCGCGCGCCCTCCGGCAATGCCGCGTGCCGCGCGCACGTGGCGGCATCGAACGCCTGCCCGGCCAGCGCGGCGATATCGCGCCCCGCATCCTTCATTTCAATATCCAGCCCCAGCGCGGTGTCCACGCTGAGCGCGCAGGAAACCCACGGCCCGCTGTGCGACACCGACAGCCCCGGCAGCGCCGCCGCCGGTGCAAGCAGCCAGGGCGCGCGGCCCGAAGCCCCGCCAAGCTCCACCGACCGCGCCGGCACGCCCAGCAGGTCGCCGATGGCGATCCGCAGCAGTGCCCGCGCGGCGATGAACTGGCGCCGGCGCGCTTCGCGCACGAAGCTGCGTTCCCGTTCGCCCGCGCCCAGCCACAGCGCGTACGATGCCAGCCGCGCTTCGTCCAGCCCGTCGATACGGGCCAGCCAGACCTGCGCGGCTGCCGCCACCTTACTTGGCCAGCTTGACGAAATCGGCCTTCAGGGCCACGCCGCTGACGATATTGCCGTCATGGCACTCGAACTCGGTCTGGCTCGACATTTCCTTGTGCTTGTAGTTGCTGACGATGTTGACCACCGCATCGGCGCCCACCGAGTCGGCCTTCTTCTTCAGCGCCAGCATGGCGGACAGGAAGGCCCAGTTGCAGGCTTCTTCCGGCGACTTGCCGACGCTGTTGGTCTTCTGGCTGGTGCTGTCGGACGTGATCTTCGACGCTACGGCCGGCGTTTTCTGGTCGCCGAAGTAGAACTTCACCGTATCGCCCAGGCGTCCCTTTGCATCGTTCACGTTCATGGCGCCTTCGATCGGCATCATCATCTGGCGGTCGGCCGCAACGGCAGGCAGGGCGGCAGCGGTGGCCGAAGCCGCCAGGACCAGCGTCAACATCGTTTTTTTCATTTTTCTTCCTTTGCTGTGGTGAGTGAAACTTGAATCCGGGTGAGTCGCCTGGTTCTCTAGACGCGTTTGAAGATCAGCGACGTGTTGATGCCGCCAAACGCGAAATTGTTCGACATGACGTACTCGCACTGCAACGCGCGGCCTTCGCCGACGATGTAGTCGAGCGGCGCGCATTGCTGGTCCACCGCGTCGAGGTTGACGGTGGGCGCGAACCATCCCTCGCGCATCATCTCGATGCTGATCCAGGCTTCCAGCGCGCCGCAGGCGCCCAGCGTGTGGCCCATGTAGCTTTTCAGGGAGCTGATCGGCACGGTGCCGCCGAACACCTGCTGCGTGGCGTGCGATTCGGCCACGTCGCCCTGCGCCGTGCCCGTGCCGTGCGCGTTGATGTAGCCGATAGCGGCCGGTTCCAGGCCGGCATCCTCGAGCGCCAGCAGCATCGCCGTCTTCATCGTCGCCGCGTTCGGCTGGGTCACGTGCACGCCGTCGCTGTTGGTGCCGAAGCCCACCAGTTCGGCGTGGATCGTGGCGCCGCGCGCCAGCGCATGCTCGCGTTCCTCCAGCACCAGCGCGCCGGCGCCCTCGCCGATCACCAGGCCGTCGCGCTGCGCATCGAACGGCCGCGGCGATGTGTGCGGCGCATCGTTGCGCGTGCTGGTTGCGAACAGCGTGTCGAACACTGCCGCCTCGGTGGCGTCGAGTTCCTCGGCGCCGCCGGCCAGCATGGCCGTCTGCGCGCCGCTCCTGATCGCTTCATACGCATAGCCGATGCCCTGGCTGCCGGAGGTGCAGGCCGACGACGTGGTGTATACCCGGCCGGTCATGCCGAAGAACACGCCGATGTTGACCGGCGCGGTATGCGCCATCATCTTGATGTAGGTGGTGGCGTTGATGCCTTTCGTGGTGCGGTCTTCCATCATGCGGCCGAAGTCGCCGATCGCGCTGGGCGTGCCGGCCGAAGAACCGAACGATACGCCCATCCGGCCCGAGGTCAGCAGCGGATGGTCGAGCAGCCCGGCATCCTGCAGGGCCAGTTCGCTGGCGCGGGTGGCCATCAGCGCCACGCGGCCCATGCTGCGCGTGGTCTTGCGGTTGTAGCGCGCGGTGAGTTCGAACGGCGCGGCCGGCGCGCCCAGGTTGGTGTTCAGGCCCTCGTAGCTGGCCCACTCCTCCATGCGCACGATCGCGTTGCGGTACTCGCCCAGCCGCTGGCGCACGGCGGCCCACCCGTTGCCGATCGGGCTGATCCCGGCCATGCCGGTAACGACGACGCGGCGGTTCATGCCAGGCCGCCGTTGACGGAAATGACCTGCCGGGTGATGTAGCCGGCATCCTCGCCCATCAGGAAGCTGACCGCGGCGGCCACTTCTTCCGGCTTGCCGACGCGGCGCGCCGGGATCATCTTCAGCGCCTCGTCCATCGGCACCTCGCTCGTCATGTCGGTATCGATCAGGCCAGGCGCCACGCAGTTGACCGTGATCGCGCGCTTGGCCAGTTCCAGCGCCAGCGCCTTGGTGGCACCGATGATGCCCGCCTTGGCGGCACTGTAGTTGACCTGCCCGCGGTTGCCGATCAGCCCCGACACGGATGCCAGCGTGACGATGCGGCCCGGCTTGCGGCGCTGCACCAGCGGCATCACCAGCGGGTTCAGCACGTTGTAGAAGCCATCCAGGTTGGTGCGCAGCACGAGATCCCAGTCCTCGCCGGACATCGCCGGGAAGGCATTGTCGCGGGCGATGCCGGCATTGGCGACGACGCCGTAGTAGCAGCCGTGTTCGGCGATATCCGCCTCGAGCGCCGCGGCGGTGGCGGCGCGGTCGCTCACGTCGAACTGCAGCACGCGTACACCACGGCCCATGTCCGCGATCAGTGCCGCCACCGCCTCGGCCTCGGCGCGCGCGCCGCGGCAATGCAGCACCACGTCATAGCCGTCGCGCGCCAGGCGCAGCGCGATCGCCTTGCCGATGCCGCGCGACGATCCCGTCACCAGCACGCTCAGGGCCTTGCCGGTGGGCTTGTTATTGGATTGTTCGGTACTCATGCTGCTGTTCCACCTGAAAGAAACTCATTGACATTGTCGGGCTGGAAAACCGTCACGGTGGCCGTTGCCACGGTGCGGTCATCCGCATCGATCCTGCATTCGAAGGCGCCCAGGCCGTTATCGCCCTGCAGCGCGCGATGCGCATGCACGCGCAGCACGCTGCCCACCGCGAATGCGGGAACGCCCGCTTCATACTTGCGCGATCCCAGCAGGAAACCCACCTTGACGGGATCGCCCCGGCGCCGTGCCAGCCAGCCGGCGTGCGCCGCGATCGCCTGCGCCATGTATTCGATGCCGACCCAGGCGCCGACGGCCGCGCCGTCGCAGAACATGCTATCCGGCCGGATCGTCACCTCGGCGCACAGGTCGTCGCTGGCCACGCTGACCAGCCGGTCGAGCAGCACCATCGGGCCGGAATGCGGGAGAACATCGGCGACCGGTGGAAGGGCCGCTTCATCTCCGGGCGCTGGCGCCGCCGTGCGGCCCAGCACCAGCACGGCGTTGGAACCGCCGAAGGCAAAGGAGGCGCTCAGCACGTGGCGCAGCGGCCGGCCCAGCGTGGCGCCCACCGGCACCAGGTTCAGCGCCGGCAGCGCGGGGTCCGGCGCGCCATCCCACAAATGCGGCGGCATGGCGCCCCTGGCGTTTTCCGGCTGCAGCGCCAGCCAGCACAGCGCGGCCTCGATCGCCGCCGCGGCACCCAGCGTGTGGCCGGTGAACGGCTTCGTGGAGCTGGCCGGCACTTCGCAGCCGAACAGGCCGGCGATCACCTTCGATTCCATTGCATCGTTCTGCTGCGTGGCCGTGCCGTGCATGTTGACGTAGTCGATGTCGGCCGGCTGCAGGCCGGCGCGCCGCAGCGCATCGTTCATCGCGATGCGCGCGCCGGCGCCCGCCGGATCGGGCGCGGACATGTGATGCCCGTCGGACGACTCGCCCCACCCCGCCAGCCGCACCGCCGCCGGTTCGCGCGTCATGAGGAACAGCGCGGCGCCTTCGCCGATATTGATGCCGTTGCGGTTGGCGCTCATCGGATTGCAGCGCGCCGCGCTGACCGACTCCAGCGCGGAAAACCCGGCCACCGTGAAGGCGCACAGCGAATCGACGCCGCCCGCCACCACCGCGTCGCACAGGCCCATGCGGATCAGCCGCGCGGCGCTGGCCATGGCCTTGGCGCTGGACGAGCACGCGCTCGAATGCGCATAGGCCGGCCCCGCGATCCCCAGCTCGTCGGACAGCATGGCGGCCGGCGAGCCCATTTCCTGCTGGCCGTAATGGAATTCGGGCGCCAGCTCGCCATGCGCGGCGCGATGCAGCAGCGCCTTTTCCGTTTCGGCGATGCCGGACGTGCTGGTACCGACGATGACGCCCACCCGGCCGGCGCCGAAACGCGCCACGGCCGCCTCGACGGCCGGCCGGATCTGTGCCAGCGCGGCCAGCGCCAGCGCGTTGTTGCGGCTACGCTGCGCCTCCGGCAGGTGGGCGACGGACGGCAGCGCGCCACGCACCTGCCCCAGCGGCAGCTCGCGGCCCGGCGAGCATGCCGCGCTGGGCCGCACGCCCGAGATACCGGCGAACAGGTTCGCCCGCACCTCCTCGAGGCCGGTGCCCAGTGCGCAGACGATGCCGCACTCGTTCAGGTAGACGTTCATTGCATTCATAAAGCTTTGTACACGGCGGTTTATTCGGCGGCGAACTGTATGGTCAACCGGTACTTATACCGCAGGTTGTCCAGCACGACCGTTCCGCTCCAGCGCGGGCTGCCGCTGTAGGCGATGCGCATGATCGGCTCGTCGTTCAGGTAGAGCGTCCGCTGCAGGCCACTGCCTCGCCCCTCCTCGGCGATGCGCCAGCCGGGCGGCAGCGCCCGCGCCACCGCTTCCATCGGCCACAGGGTCAGCTGCATGTCTTCCAGTACGTCTTCCGCGCGCACCTGGCGCGGCAGCATCGCGTGCCGCCATTCCTTTACTTCCTTGCCGTCGTAGCGCACCGTCAGCACGCGCTGGCCGAACGCCAGGCCGACCATGTCGATCGCTTCCGGCTCCACCTGCAGGGCCACGTCCATGTCGTCGATGCGGCCGGCGCGCTCCACCTTCAGGTGCTGCTGCACGCTGATCGACTGGCCCAGCGCGGCCGGCTGCAGCTTGAGCCCGAGCCGGGCCGGTGCCGGCGGGGCCGACGCGCAGCCGGCCACCAGCGCCAGCGCAGCCACGCATAGCGCCAGCCGCGCCTTCAGCCGCGAATTCAGCCCCGCATTCATCCCAGTTTGCACGCTGCCTCCAGGGCGGCCAGGCGGCGCGCCGTCTCCTTCACGTACGGATTCGACTGGTCCCACGCGTAGCCGGCCAGGATCGCCGAGATCATCCGGCGGATTTCAGGCTGCTGGCGCTCGTGGAAAATGATGGTCTGGAAACCGCCCTCGTACCACGATTCGACGAACGCGCGGAAGGTGTCGACACCGCGCCGCAGCGGCACGCCATAGTCGGCCTGCCAGTCCACCGTTTCGCCGGCGAACTGCCGCTTCAGCGCGGCGGCGGCCAGGCTGGCCGAGCGCACCGCGATCGTCACGCCGGACGAGAACACCGGATCGAGGAACTCGCCGGCATTGCCCAGCAGCGCGTAGCCCTCGCCCCACAGCCTGTCGACGTTGGCCGAGTAGCCGGTGATCTGGCGCGCCGGCGTGTCCCAGGTGGCGTTTTCCAGCAGCGCGGCCAGCGACGGTTCCTCGGCCACGATCATGCGCAGCCGTTCCGTCGGCGAACCCTGGTATTGCTCCAGGTACGACGTTTCGGTGACGACGCCCAGCGAGCAGCGGCCGCCGGCGAACGGGATGGTCCAGAACCACACGTTGCCGTGCTTCGGGTGCACGGTGACGCGGATCTTGTTACGGTCGAAACCGGCGTCCGGACCGATGCCGTCCTGCACGTGCGTGAAGATGGCGCCGCGTACCGGGAAGTTCGACGGCGTTTCCAGCTTCAGCAGCCGCGGCAGGATGCGGCCGAAACCGCTGGCATCGAGGATGAAACCCGCATCGACCTGGTACTGTTCGCCGTCCGGATTCTTCACGGTGACGAGCGAACGGCCGCCCGGCCGGCCAGGTTCGATGTCCAGCACTTCGTGGCGGAAGCGGATCTCGGCGCCCTGCTTTTCAGCTTCCCTTGCCAGCAGGTGGTCGAAGTCGGCGCGCTGCACCTGGTACGTGGTGCCCCAGCCTTCCGAATGCTTGTCGCGGAAATCGAAGTCCGTGTAGACGCCGTTCTTCATGAAGGCCGCGCCGTTCTTGTACTGGAATCCCGCCTCGACGACGGCGCGCAGCATGCCCGCCTCTTCCAGGTACTGCATGCTCTGCGGCAGCAGGCTCTCTCCGATCGAGAAGCGCGGGAACTGTTCGCGCTCGATGACGAGCACCTGGCGGCCCTGCTTGCGCAGCAGCGCCGCGGCCACCGAGCCTGCGGGGCCGGCACCGACGACCAGGATGTCAGCTGATTCCAATTGCATCTGCATTGTTTTTCTCTTTATTGAAGGTCGATACACCGAAACAGGGAACCGCCAGCCACACCAGCAGAGTGCCCAGCAACATCGTCAGCCCGAACGCCTGCAGCGCCGGCGTGTTCGACAGGCCGAGCAGCCCGAACCCCAGCAGCGTGTTGGCCGCCGCCAGGCCCACGGCCAGCCAGGCCGTGGTGTCCTTGCGCCGGGGCTGCTCCTGCATGAAGATGCCGTAGTCGACACCCACCCCCAGCAGCAGCATCAGTGCCAGCACGTGGAACAGCTGCAGGTTCTGGCCCGCGTAGCCGAGGATGGCGAGCGTGGCCACGCTGGCCAGCGCGGTCGGCGCGATCACGCGCCAGGCCCGGCCCCGGTAGCGCGGCAGCAGCAGCACGAACACCACGCAGTAGGCACCCAGCACCACATAGCCCATGTTGACGCGATAGCGGCCCAGCACCGACGAGATCTCCGCCACCTTGTCGACCCATTGCACGCCCGCCAGGCCGTCGGCCAGCGGGCGCACCTGCGGCACGGCGGCCATCGACAGCCCGCGCAGCGCGACGATGCTGGCGTATTCGCCGTGCTCCTTGCCGAGCCACAGGTGGCGCCACGGCTCGCTGGCCGGCGCCCGCAGGAAGGCATCGATGCCGAGCGGCGCGCCGGCCGCGCGCAAGGCACCGGCCGTTGCCTTTATCCATCCCGCATCCTCGCCGGCCTGCCGCGCCACGGCGGCCAGCGGGCCCTCCGGCCCCAGCAGCTTCAGGTCGACCAGCGCGCGGCGTTCCTGCTGCGTGCGCACCGACGGCACCCAGTTCGAGATGGCCTGGTAGCCCGACAGCTGGCCGGCGGCGACCAGCCGGTCGAGCCGCAGCTTCAGCGCTTCCTCGCGCTGCAGCACCGTTTCGGCCGAATCGCCGCGCACCAGGAAGAACTGCACCGGCGTTGGCGCATCGAGCAGCTTGCCCAGCTTGATCTGGTCGTCGACCAGGTGCTTCGGCGGATTCTGCAGCAGGCGAATGTCGTCGTTGGCACCCAGTTTCGCGATGCCGAATACCGCCACGGCGCCGAACAGCGCCACCGCGATCCACGTGCCGGCGCCGGCGCGCAGCAGCGGCCAGCGCGCCAGCGTCCGGCCATACGCGTGCACCAGGGCACCGCCCTTCAGGCTGTGCGGGCCGATCAGTTGCGGGAACCAGAACACCACGGTCAGCCACGCGAAGACCAGGCCCAGCGCGGAAAACACGGCCATCTGGCGCAGGCCGGGGAATGGCGTCAACGCCAGGCCCATGTAGCCGATGACGGCCGCCGCCAGCGTCAGCGACAGGCCCGGCAACAGCTTGTTCAGCAAGGCGCGCGAATCCACCGACGCACCGGCGGAAAGCCGGTTGCACAGGAAGTAGGCGCCGTAATCCTGCGCCACGCCGACCAGGCTGGCGCCGAACACGAGCGTCATCAGGTGGAGCTGCCCGAACAGCAGCCAGCACACCGACAGCGCGCCCAGCAGCCCGACGCCGATCGACAGCAGGATCAGCGCGATTGGCTTCAGGGAGCGGAACGTGAACCACACCAGCAGCACGATGCCGGCGATGGAGCCGGCGCCGATCGTGTGCATCTCGCGGCTGGCCTGCGCACCGGCATGGGCGGCATGCAGGATCACGCCGGCCTGGATCACCCGTGCCTGCGGCGCGGCTTGCCGGGCGGCGGCCACCGCCTCCTGCAGCAGCGGCAGCACGCGGTCCTGCGCGGTCATCGACAGGGCCGGCACCTTCAGGGTCAACGGCAGCAACACATACTGTTTTTCATCGTCGGCGACGAACAGGTGGCCGTCGCGCGGCCGCACTGGCGTTTCCTGGGCGCGCTCCTGCACCCAGCCGGAGAACAGGCCGAACGGATCGTCCTGCCATGCGCCCAGCTTGGGGCCGCCGAACGGCGCGTACAGCTTCGCCAGGGCCTGCTGGGTCCAGAACGCCGTACCCTCCCTTTGCAATTGCTCCTGCTGGGCCGGCGACATCAGCACCAGGCGGTGCTGCTGGAACAGCGACAGCCATTCGGCCTGCACGCTGGCGCCGGTGTCCGCGGCGCCGAATACGTCGGGATGCTTCGCCAGCACGGCGCGGTACGCATCGGCGGCACGCTTCGCATCGTCCCAGTCGGCGGCGCCGACCAGCACGATCACGCGCTGCTGGGCCGCGTCGACCATGTGGGCGAACGAGCGCTGCAGGATCGGGTCGCGTTCCTGCACCGGCAGCAGCGCCATGATGTCGGTGTCCGGCACGATGCGCTTGACCAGCCACAGGTAGCCGTTATGGCCCAGCAGCAGGGCCACGACAACCAGCCACAGCACAGCGAGCGCGCGCCCTTTCGCCATCATTGGAACAGCGCCGCCTCTTCGGGGCTCAACGCCCTGGCGCCCGATTCGATCTTCGAGAACACGATGCTGGTGCGGTCGCCCGAGGCTTCGCTGATGACGATATTGTTCACGTAGGCGCCGCCATCGAGCCGGATCGTGCCGATCGCCTTGGCCAGCGCGGGTTCGCGCGCCACCAGCGTGACATTCCAGCTGTCGGCGCCGACGGTGCCGTCGACCTTGAACAGCTGTTCGAGCTGCGCCAGGTCGCCGGCCAGCAGCGAGAACAGGACCTGGTTGATCATGCGCACCGTCGGTTCCGTCTTCGCATCGAGGCGCATCGCGACGCGATCGCCCTGGTAATGGATGATCTCGCCCCGGGTCAGGCGCAGCGTGTTCGGGAATGGCTGCAACGTGCGCCACAGCACGCCCTTTTCCTGCACCACGCAGAAGCGGCCGTTGGCAGCCAGCGGCTTCTTCATGCCGGCCAGCGTCTTGCTCTGGTCGAAGCGGCCGCACATCACCGGCGGCTTGGCCAGCATTGCCTGGATCTTCGCCACCGGCACGGCGGCGTTGGCGTTGGCAGGGGTGCTGGCAGCAGCGGCGAATGCCGGCAACGCCAGCGCGACGGTCATCAAAATTTTCTTCATTGCAGTCCCAGTTTCTCCAGCAGCACGGGCGGCGACACGTAGCACATTTCCTGCGTCGCGATGTTCACCGCCACCATCGTCGTGGTGGCGCGGTTCAGGCGCTTGCCGGATGCCGCATCCGTGATCAGGTAATCGATCTTCAGGCAGTTTTCCCACTCGACGATATCGGCGCGCAGCCGGATCTTCTGGCCGAAGGTGGCCGGCGCCACGTAGCGCAGGTGCATGTCGATCACCGGCCATGCATAGCCGGATGCCTTCATCTGCGGGTAGTTGTAGCCAATCTTGTCGAGCAGCGCGCAGCGCACCACTTCCAGGTATTTCACGTAATTGCCGTGCCAGACGATCTCCATCGGGTCCAGGTCGTAGAACTGGACTTCCATGTCGACTTCGGCGAACCAGCGGCTTTCCTTCACTTTACGCATACAGCTCCCAGGCCTGGGCACGGATGCGGGCGACGAGCGAGCGCAGTTCGCCGTCCAGCCGGCGGTCCTCGTCGATCGGCGCGATGTCCAGCGCCTCGATCATCGCCGCCATGTGCGGCTGCAGCGCCAGTTCAGGATTGGCGCGGCCGCGCAGCCAGGCGCCCTGCCGCACCGTGACCAGCAGGGCCGCCACGACCTGCTCCGTCAATTCCAGCACGCGCAGGCAGTCGCGCGCGGCGATGGTGCCCATGCTGACCTTGTCCTGGTTGTGGCACTCGGTCGAGCGCGAGAAAACCGAGGCGGGCATCGTCAGCTTCAGCGCCTCCGCGGTCCATGCCGAGGCACTGATCTGCAGCGCCTTCAGGCCGTGGTTGATGGCGGCGCGCGGGCCCGTGCTGCCGGACAGGTTGGCGGGCAGTCCATTGTTGTAGCGCGCGTCGACCAGCAGCGCCATCTGGCGATCCAGCAGATCGGCCACGTTGGCCACGGCATTCTTCATGCCGTCCATCGCGAAGGCAATGTGGCCGCCATAGAAATGGCCGCCGTGCAGCACGCGCTCGTTGTCGCCGTCGATCAGCGGGTTGTCGTTGGCGCTGTTCAATTCATTCTCGATATTGGCGCGGAACAGCGGCATCGCATCGGCCAGCACGCCGATCACGTGCGGCGCGCAGCGGATCGAGTAGCGGTCCTGCAGTCGCTTGCCATTGCGTTCCCACACCGTGGTCGGCAAGTCTTCGCGCAGCATGGCCGCCACCCGCCCCATGCCGGGGTGCGGTTTCACGGAGAACAGCACTTCGTCGAAATGGTGGGCGTTGCCGTCCAGCGTGTACGAGGCCAGCGCCGTGATGCGGGTCGCCAGTTTCACCAGGTAGCCGGCGCGGTCGTAGGCCAGGCAGGCCAGCGCCGTCATCACGGCGGTGCCGTTCATGATCGCCAGGCCTTCCTTGGGGCGCAGGCGCAGCGGCGCGATGCCGGCTTCGCGCAATGCCACCGCCGCGTCGACGATCTCGCCGTCGCGCCACACTTCGCGCTCGCCGCACAGCACGGCCGCCAGGTACGACAGCGGCGTCAGGTCGCCGGAGGCGCCCACCGAGCCTTCGGACGGGATCTGCGGCAGCAGCCCGGCATCGAGCAGGCGCGTGATCTGCAGCAGCAGTTCGACCGACACGCCACTGTAGCCCTTGGCCAGCGATGCCAGCCGCGCCGCCAGGATCGCCCGCGTCTGCGCCGGATCGAAGTATTCGCCAAGGCCGCAGCCGTGATACGTATACAGGTGGTGCGGCAGTTCCGGCACCAGTTCGGGCGGCACGGCCACCGTGCACGAATCGCCATAGCCGGTCGTCACGCCATACACATTGCCATCCTCGCGCAGCAGGCGGTCGAGGAAGTCGGCACCGCGCGCGATGGCGGCGCGGAACGCGGGGTCCGGCGACAGTTCGGCGCCGGCGCGGCCGTGGGCGATATCGACGATGTCTTCGATCGTCAGCCGTTCCCGGTCGAAGCGGACGGCGCGCCGCGCGGCCTGGCTGTGCGTGACGGCGAATTTGTCAGCGAGTTGCATCGTTGTTTCCCTCTTTTTCTTCCGGTATGCCGTGTTCCGGCAAATGCCAGAAGTCGTAGAAATTGAACCACTGCAGCGGTGCCCGCGCGGCATGGTGCTCCAGCCGGGCCGCGTAGCCCTGCGCCATCGATGCCAGCGCCGCGCTGCGTCCCTTGCGCGGCAGCCGCACGCCGTCGCTGAAATGTTCGATGTGCACCTCGGTGACGCCGTTAACGCAGACCGTGAACAACAGGTAGACAGGGCATTGCAGGATGCCGGCGAGCAGGTAGGGGCCGACCGGGAACGGCGCCGGCGCGCCCATGAAATCGGCGGTGGCCACGTGTTCGTTGCCGGAGACCGGTACGCGGTCGCCGGCGATGACGACGAATTCGCCGCGGCCGATGCGCTCGGACAGCAGCATCGCCGTGGCCGGCGTCATCTCCGTCACCTGCAGCAGGTTGGTCTGGCTTTCCGGATTGAGCTTGCCCATCAGCCGGTTGAACGCCTGCGCGTGCTTGGTATGCACCAGCACGGTGGACTTGATGTCATTGCGCTGGCGCGACAGCAGGCGCGTCAGCTCCACGTTGCCCAGGTGCGCGCAGACCAGTACGCCGCCGGTGCCCCGGGCGATGGCGTTCTCGATCACGTCCGCGCCGTGGAACTTCACGCCGTCGAGCCGGTACAGGCCGCCCCACAGCAGCAGCTTGTCGAGCAGGTTTTCGCCGAAGCTGGCGAAATGGGCCAGCACCCCGGGTACCGCCTTGCCGGTGTGGGCGCGCACCCGGCGCAGGTAATCGCGCGAGGCGCGCCGCGCCCGGCCCTGCGTGAGCAGGTACCACGCCAGTACCGGGTACAGCGCCACGCGGAACGGCCAGCGGCCGAACATGCGGCAGATCCAGAACAGGAAGCGCATGCCGGCCACGAAGCTGACCTCGTCGATCGAGGCCCAGTGGCGCCGGCTGTCGTTGGCCGTATTCATCGGGACCTCCTCACCTGCGCCGCCATTTGCGCGCCAGCAGCAGCGGAATGCGCGGCAGCATGCCGAAGAACAGCGCCGTGTGCATGGCCGAGATCAGCACGTTGTCGCGCCAGACCAGGAAGTGCGAGACGCCATCTTCCGGGTAGCGCACGCGCGTCGGCAGGTTGACGATCCGCACGCCGCGCCAGTACAGCCGCACCAGCACGTCGGTATCGAAATTCATGCGGCGGCCCAGCCGCGTGCGCGCCGCCAGCGCGTTGATCGCCGCCACCGGATAGATACGGAAGCCGCACATCGAATCGCGGATGTCGAACGACAGCGTGTTGATCCACACCCAGACGTGCGTGGCATAGCGCCCGTACAGCCGCGCCTTCGGCACCGAGTCGTCGTACACCGGGCAGCCGCAGATCACCGCATCCGGCCGCGCCCTGCCCTGTTCCAGGAAGCGCGGCACGTCGGCGGTATCGTGCTGGCCGTCGGCATCGATCTGCAGCACGTGGCTGTAACCCAGTTCGGTGGCGCGGGCCATGCCGGCCATGACGGCGGCGCCCTTGCCACCGTTGACGGCAAGGCGCACCAGCGTGACGCGTTGCGGTTCGGACGCGGCGATATCGTCCAGCACGCGGGCGCAGGCAGCCGTGCTGCCGTCATCGACCAGCACGCAGTGCAGGCCGTGCGCCAGCAGCCGCGCCGTGACGGCGCCGATGGCGCCCTCGTGGTTGTAGACGGGAACCACCACGCAAGGGTTGAACGCGTGGTCAGGCATGCGCCGGCTCCGCGTGGAACAGGATGCGGCCGCTGGCATGCTGGCCGGCCGGCGAGCGGTAGGCAAACGACAGCTGGCCCTTGGCCGGATCGTGCAGCAGTTCCAGCTGCACCGGCAGGTCCGGCTGGATCACATGCTGGAACTTCAGCGCATGCATCGCCCGGAATGCGGGCGGCAGCGCGAAGTTGTCGCGGCCGAAGCGGATCGCCCATTCCACCTGCGCCACGCCGGGCAGGATCGGCGCCTGCGTGAAGTGGCCTTCGAAGTACGCCAGGCTGGCCGGCGCGACGATTTCCAGCAGCACGCGGCGGCCATCGCCATCGCGCTCGATCTCGCGGACCAGCGGCAACAGCGGCCGGGCGGGCGCCGGAGCGAGCAGAGCGGGAGGAGAGAGAAGCGCGAGAAGCGCGGCCACGGTGGTCTTGCCCTGCGCGTTGACCGGCATGGCGTCGAGGTAGCGCCAGCGGCGCGGCAGCGCCACCGCGTCCACCACGCCGGCCAGCACGGCGCGCAGGCGTGCGTTCAGCGCCAGCTTGCCTTGCTGCTCCAGCACGGCGCGGCCGGCCGCCGTCGGCACCACGAAAGCGGCCAGCACCTGGCGCTGGCCGGGTTCCGGCTCGCACAGTGCCACCCGCGCTTCCGCCGCCAGGCCCGATGCCAGCAGCGCGGCTTCGATGGCATCGAGCGAGATGCGCTTCTCCTCGATCTTGGCGATCCGGTCGCCCCGGCCCAGCAGCTGGAAGCGGCCGTCGTTCAATGCCTGGGCGCGGTCGGCCAGCGGCAGCCAGCCGTCATCCGGCAGATGCGGCGAGCGCACCTCGAGGAATCCTTCGTTCAGGCGCCAGGCCACGGTGGGGAATGGTGTCCAGGCATCGTCGCCGACCGCCGGCAAGGCGGCGCGCCGGCGCCAGGCGATGCCGCCCGTTTCCGAGCTGCCGAATACTTCGGTGGGAACGCTGCCCAACAGGCTGCCGCAGGCTTGCGCGGTATCGGCCGGCAGCGGGCCGCCGGACGAGAACACCGCCGCCACGTTGTGCCGTGCGGCGTGCCAGTCCAGGTGCGCCGGCAGGCGCTTCAGGTGCGCCGGGCTGGCGACCAGCACGCAGCGCTGCGCGGCCAGCGCCGGTGCCAGCGCCTCGGGAAACGCGATGCTGGCGGCGTGGATCGCCCGGCCGGTGTCGAGCGGCCAGAGCACCTTGAACAGCAGGCCATAGATGTGCTGGTGCGAGACGGTGGCGATCACCGCGGCGTCGCCGGCGCGGGCGCCGAACAGCGCTTCCAGCGTGGCGACTTCGCTGGCCATCTGGCGCAGCTTCTTGGGAATGGCCTGCGCCGTGCCGGTGCTGCCGGAGGTGAACACCACCAGCGCATCGGCTTCGGGGTCGAGTTCGCGCAGCGTTGCCGGGGAAGCGGAAGCGGCGCCGCCGGGCGCCAGCGGCGCGCAGGCGGCCGGGAACTCGCCGAGGAAGCCGTGCACGTGTTCGCGCAGGTTGGCGCAGGTGGCGTCCAGCGTGTCGGCCGCCAGCCACACGGTCTTGCCGGCCTGCCAGGCGCCCAGCAGCGCGGCGGCGAATTCGATGCTGTCTTCGAGATACAGCGCGAAGCGGCTGCCGGCGTGCTGTTGCAGCAGCGCGCGCCAGGCCTCCAGGCGCGCGAGGAAATCCCCCGTGCCGACGGCGGCGCCGGCGCGCACGCCGACGGGAATGGAAGACGGCCGTGCGACAAGCCGAACGGCCAGCGATGGCAACGAGACCAGCGATTCAGACATGATGCAGTCGCTTGAAGCGCATCCGCACGAGGAATTCCCCGCCGAACAGCACCCCCATCAGGATGTAGGAAACCAGGCCCGTGTACAGCGACCATACCGCGTCGCTGGCCCACAGTGCCGTGCCCAGCGCCACGGCGCCATTGAAAACAAAGAAACCGCACCATACCTGGGTGACGGTGCGCATGTAGGCGCTGGCGATCGGAGGAAACTCTTCACCCGACAGCCGCGCCATCCGCTCGATGGCGGAAACCGGCGTGGCGAGGCTGGCGCCGAAGGCCGCCAGCAGCGCCAGGTTGACCAGCACCGGATACAGTTTCAGCGGCAGCAGCAGGTTGCTCCACACCGCGCAGCCGACCAGCACCAGCGCGCCGGCCACCGACCAGCGTGCCGGCCCCGATATCTTCAGTGCCGGCAGGCGCGCGGCGGCGGCCAGCAGCAGCAGCAGCGCGAGCCAGCGCGGCTCGAACCGGCCATGGCCCAGCCAGATGGCAAGCGGATACAGCACCGTGAGGGCCACGGCCACGACATTGCTCAGCATCCGCTCAGGCCACCGGCTCCGTCATGCCGGCCAGCGCGTCGACCACGTCGCCGATCGTGCGGATCGTCTTGAACACTTCCGGCTGCAGGCGCTTGCCGGTCAGCTGCTTCAGTTTGACGGCGAGGTCGACGGCGTCGATGCTGTCGATGTCCAGGTCTTCGTACAGGTTCGACTCGGCCGTCAGCGTCGCCTTGTCCAGCTCGAACATCTCGGCCAGCAGGTCGATCACCCAGGTCTGCAGCTCGGCGCTGCTCATCGTGGTCAGGTCAATCATGTGCACTCCTCATTGCTTGCGATTGGTTTCGATCATCGCCGCCAGTGCCCGCACGGAGGCGAAATGGCGGCGCGTGTCTTCCGAGTCTGCCGAGAGCGAAATGCCGTACTTCTTCTGCAGGGCCACGCCCAGTTCGAGCGCATCGATCGAATCGAGCCCCAGCCCGTCGACGAACAGCGGTGCGTCCGTGTCGATGTCCTTCGGGCTGATGTCCTCCAGCTGGAGCACGTCGATGATCAGTTCCTTCACTTCTTGTTCAAGCATGGCCTTGGTACTTCCCCGTAAAATAGTTCTGTAAAAATTCCGTCAGCCGGCGCGCCGCCATCACGTCGCTGCTGCCGTGGATGAAGGGCTCCACCGCCACGTCGTCCTGCACTTCCAGCGAGAAGCACACCCGGCGCGGCGGCACCCGCCACCACTTTTCCCCTTTGCCCAGCGTGGGCGGATCGCAGCGGATCACGACCGGCGTGATGGCGCGCGCGCCGCGTACCGCCACGTTGGCGGCGCCCCGCTTCAGGCTGATGCTGCCGCCGGCGGGAGTGCGCGTCCCTTCCGGGAACACGATCAGGTTGTTGCCGTCTTCCAGGGAGGCGATGCAATCCCGCACCAGGCCATCGCCGTCTCCCCCGCTGTTGCTGATGTAGCCCGCGGCCCGCACCGGCCCCCGTGTAAACGGGTTGTTCCACAGCGCACCCTTGACGATGCAGTCCGCATTGCGCACGAACGCCATCAGGAACACCGTGTCGATCAGCGTCGGGTGGTTCGCCAGGATCAGCAGACCGCGCCGGTCCAGCTTTTCCAGCCCGCGCACTTCGTAGCGCAGCACACCCAGCGCGCGCATCACGTCCACATAGGCGCGGAACGCCATGCGGATGATGGCGCGCGCCGCCGTCACGCGCCGCTCGCGCCGCCAGACCAGCAGGTACAACAGCGGGAACACGGCAAGCCGCATCACGAGGCCGCCGATGCCGAACAATGCGAAAGACAGGCCGGTGGCGCCCACGCGCCAGGCCCGCCCCAGTGCTTCAATCACCGCGGCTCCAGCGCCAGCGCCGCCGCCCGGCCACCCGCTCGAGATGCGGCGCGCCGGCGGCATAGAAGCGCAGCACGTCGAGCGTGCCGGGCAGGCCGCCGCGATCTTCCCCGGCATCGCTGGCCGCCCAGTGCAGCGACAGCCGTTCCGTGCCGCCGTCCGCCGCCATCAGCCAGGCAAAGGCATGCGGCTGCTCGGCGCGGTCGGCGAAGGGCGCGAACGCTTCCGGCAGCGGGCAGTCGGCGGCCACCAGCAGCACGGCCGGTTCGCCGTCGGCCAGCAGGCCGCAAGCTTCGATCACCGCGTGCTCGAGCGTGCCGTTGCCGGCCGCGAGCGCGACGTGGTTGGCCCGGTCGCCGCGCGCGATCGAGAACAGGCCGGCGTTGGCGTTATGCACCGACATGCCGAACGCGGTGGGCGACAGCGGCTCGCCGCGCGCCAGGTCGTCCAGCAATGCGATCGCCCGCGCCGTTTCGCCATGGCGCGAACAGAACACGGTGGGAATGCCGGTGCGCTCGCCGAGCACCGTGTAGGCAACGTCGAGCGCCATCTTGCCCAACTGCGCAAGGCGGCGCCGCAGCATCGGCGGCATGGCGCGCACCCCCGGTTCGCCTTCATGGGCGATCGGCGCCGGCGCCTCGGCCCAGGCCGCCCACTCGTCCGCCGTGACCACGCCGGGCGCCCAGGCCGCGTGCCCGAGAATGGAAAAACTGACGCCTGCCCTGTACATTGACTTTCCCCGTCGCGGTGGTATGACTCTTTCGTGCGCCACTGCGAACATTTTATGTGGCAGGTAATGGCAGAAATTATAAGCGAGCCCTGCTGCAAACAACAAAACTATCGGCCTGCAAGCGTTGCTTTTGGGCCATTTCAGACGGCATTACGGTGGTTAACGAGCGAAGCGGGAGTCTAGCAATCGCAAGGCCCTTAAAAGTCGGCGAATTGTCACCAACTCTGATTTTTTTGTAACAGCCGGCCGGCAACGGCCCTGTTTGCGCCAATTCTCACCAATTGTCACGCTATTATTCGCGCTCGCGTGGCCGGCCCGGCTTGCCGCGCGGGTTTTATATCGCCTATTAATACAGGACTCGGCCAATGCGGCGACCGGGGCGGAATGATCAATAAAACAACAACGCCGCAGCGAATTCAACTATTATTCCTTAGTTAACATTCATACAGAGTGCCACCCTTGCCCAAGCTTTCGTTCCGCCTTTTGTCGCTGATTGCTTTCCTGTTGATTGCCGCGCTGCTGAGCGCCACCTCGGTGCTCGCGCTGCTGACTCTGAACCGGCTCTCGGAGCACAGCCGCGAGACTGGCAACGATGCGATTACCCTGACCGCGAACGCACAGCGGGTGGCCGAGCGCAGCGTGGCGATGGAGCGCAGCGCGCGCCAGTTCCTGGTGCTCGACGATGTCGCCTTCCTGGACCGGTTCCGCGAGGCGTGGCGCGATGCGCTGGCGGCGCTCGATGCGATCGACGCCGAACTGCCGGGCACCGCGTCGCCGGTGCTGGCCGACTGGCGCCGCAATAGCGAGGCGGCACGCGCGGCGCTCGGCATGCCCGAGACCCACCGTGGCGCGGCACAGTTGCGGCTCGATGCAGCGCTGGCGCAGCTGCCCGCGATCAACAGCGAACTGGCCCACCTCGTGCAGGCCGAGGTCGACCGGCGCAATGCCGCGATCACCGAGGAACTGGAAACGCGCCGCAATGTGCTGCGCGGCCAGCTGGCGCTGGCGATCGCGCTGGCCGCCGTGCTGTCGATCGCGTTCGGCGTGTGGCTGGCGCGCCCGCTGCGGCAGATCGAAAGCGCGATCGCACAGCTGGGCGGCAACCGCTACGACGTGCCGATCGAGGTGACCGGGCCGGACGACCTGCGCCGCATGGGCCGCCACCTGGACTGGCTGCGCCAGCGGCTGGCCGACCTGGAGGCGGACAAGGCGCGCTTCATGCGCCACATCTCGCACGAGCTGAAGACGCCGCTGGCCGCGATGGTCGAGGGCGTCGCCTTGCTGGAAGATGGCGTGGCCGGCCCGCTGGCACCGAAACAGCATGAAATCACGCACATCCTCCGGCAAAACACGGCATCGCTGCAAAACCAGATCGAAGATCTGCTGCGTTACAATGCCGCCAGTTTCGATGCGCAGCACTTGATGCGCGAACCGGTCGACATGGCGGCACTGGTACGCCGGGTAGTCGACAGCCAGCGCCTGCAGTGCCAGGCACGCAGCCTGGTCGTGATGGTCGAAGGCAGCGCACCGGAGATTGCGGTGGATGCCGCCAAGCTGGCGATCGTGGCCAGCAACCTTCTGTCGAACGCCGTGCGCTTTTCTCCCGAGGGCGGCACGGTGCGCTTCATCGTCGCCCGCGAGAACGGCATGCTGCGGCTGGACTGCATCGACCAGGGCCCGGGCGTGGCCCCTGCCGACGCGCAGCGTGTATTCGAGCCGTTTTACCAGGGCGAACGCCAGCCGCCCGGCGCGCGGCGCGGCAATGGCATCGGCCTGTCGATCGTGCGCGAATACGTGAACGCACACGGCGGCACCCTGCAACTCCTGCCCTCGTCGCCTGGGGCCCACTTCCGTCTCGAACTGCCTTATGAAAACTGATCCCACACCATTTCGCGCGCCGCGGTCGGCATTGCTGCCGCTGCTGCCCTTCCTGCTGCTGCTGTCGGCCTGCGGAACCCAGCACAGCGTGCTGGCGCATTACGGCGCGCCGCTGGCCGTGCAGCCGATGCCGATCAAGGTCGAGCCGGTAGCCCTGCCGGACGAGGTGATGCCGCTGCTCGTCTATCACCAGTCGCTGCGCAAGATGACGCAGGGCGAGCTGCTCAAGGAGCTGTCCGGGTTGTTGCAGCAGCAGCGTACGCCGAAGGTGACGCTGCAGACCGGCATGATCCTGATGCTGACGCGCGGCGGCGGCGACCTGGCACGCGCGCAAGGGCTGTTCGAGGGCGTGGCGTTGTCGCACGAGCCGGGCACGCAAGGCCTGCGCGCGTTCGCGCAACTGCTGTCGAGCCATTGCGCGGAAGCGCGCCGGCTGTACGACCAGGCCGACCGGCTGGCCACGCAGCTGAAGGACTCGGCGCGCAAGACCGAGCAGCTGAGCGACACGGTCGAGGCGCTGAAGGCGATCGAGCGGGGCTTGCCGGTGCGGCCGGCCAACGGCGCGAATGGCGCTTCGACACCGGGAGCGCGCTGATGGCCGCCCCGGGAGCCCACCTGCTGCTCGTCGACGACGACGATGACCTGCTGCGCCTGCTGTCGATGCGACTGACGGCGAACGGCTACCGCGTGACGGCGGTGGGCAGCGCCGAAGCGGCGCTGGCCCGGCTGTCGATCGAGCTGCCCTCGCTCGTCATCAGCGACATCCGGCTGCCGGACCGCGACGGCATGGCGCTGTTCCAGCAGATCCGCAACCAGTATCCGGCGCTGCCGGTGATCCTGCTGACGGCGCACGGCACCATCCCCGACGCGGTGGAAGCCACCACGCTGGGCGCCTATGCCTACCTGACGAAACCGTTCGACGCCAAGATCCTGCTGGACCGGATCAGCCAGGCGCTGGCGCTGACGGCGCCCAGCACGGCGGGGCCGGATGGCGACGACAGCTGGCGCGCCGAGATCATCAGCCGCAGCCAGGCCATGGCCGAACTGCTGGCCGAGGCGCGGCTGGTGGCGGCGTCCGACGCCAGCGTGCTGATCCGCGGCGAAAGCGGTACCGGCAAGGAATTGCTGGCACGCGCCATCCACCGCGCCAGCCGGCGCGCGAACGCGCCGTTCATCGCCGTCAATTGCGGCGCGATTCCCGAGCAGTTGCTGGAATCGGAACTGTTCGGCCACGTGAAAGGCGCGTACACGGGCGCCGTGAACAGCCGCGAGGGCCTGGTGCAGGCGGCCGACGGCGGCACCCTGTTCCTCGATGAAATCGGCGACATGCCGCTGCTGCTGCAGGTGAAGCTGCTGCGCGTGCTGCAGGAACGCGTGGTGCGCCAGCTGGGTTCGGACACCGGCCGGCCGGTCGACGTGCGCGTGCTGTCGGCCACGCACCGCGACCTCGACGCGGCGATGCTGGAAGGGCAGTTCCGCGAAGACCTGTATTACCGGCTGAACGTGATCACGCTGACCCTGCCGGCGCTGGCACAGCGGCGCGAGGACATCGGCCTGCTCGCCACGCGCTTCCTGCAGATGCTGGCATCGAAGTACGGCAAGACGGTCAACGGCTTCGCCCCGGATGCGCTGGAGGCGCTGACGCGCGCCGCCTGGCCGGGCAACGTGCGGCAGCTGTACAACGTGGTCGAACACGTGTGCGCGCTGGCCACCGCGCCGCTCGTGCCGCTGACGCTGGTGCACCGCGCGCTGCGCGTGCCGACGCTGGAAGTGCTCAGCTATACCGAGGCCAAGCAGCGCTTCGAGCGCAATTACCTGGTACAGCTGCTGAAGCTCACGGACGGCAATGTCTCCGATGCCGCACGGCTGGCCGAACGCAACCGGACCGAGTTCTACCGGCTGCTGTCGAAGTACGACCTGAACGCGGCGCAATTCCGCGAGGGCGGCACTGTCGCTGACGAGCGACAGGAATAATGTCTTAATAATCAAATAGTTGGCTTATCTGGACCGGGGAGTGTCGCCACCTCACGACAAAACCGGTCCAAAACCCCCGCCATTTCAGTTCTTGACGGCAATTTAATCTTGCCGGAAACTCCAAGTCCTTGATTCAGCTCGACATTTAAGAGCTGGCACGGCGCTTGCAAGTAGTGAAGCAACGTCACACGGCGTTCCTTAAACTACGATGGAGATTCATACCATGACGAACACCAAACTGATCGCCTCCCTGCTGGCTGCCGCTTCCCTGACCTTCGGTTCCGCCGCTTTCGCCGCCGAGCCGCAACAGGATGCCGCCATGGCAGGTGCTGCCGCCGCTGCCGGCGACTCCGCGCTGACCTCGAAAGTCAAGGCTGCGCTGGCTGACCAGAAAGAAATCGGTGTTTCCGCCAACCAGGGCGTAGTGACGCTGACCGGTTCCGTACCGAGCACCGATGAAGGCACCAAGGCCATCCAGGCCGCTTCCGCCGTTGAAGGCGTGAAGGAAGTGAAGAGCGAACTGACCGTCGCTTCCAAGTAATCGTCACCAGGAGAGCATCACCAATTTTTCGGCCCCGGAGCAGGGGCTTGTACTGAAGTAGTAGTACCGGTAGTAAGTAGCATCTGAGAGTAGCAGAAGTACCTCCCCTTCCAGCGGGCGCACGCAAGTGTCGCCCGCTCTTTTTTTGCCCCCAAAAACTGCTGTAAAACATCTGCGGGCGCAGCCGGGGTTTCAAGGAGCACCGCTCCTTGCCGGCGTAAACATTAGGGGACAGTCCCTCTCAGGGGGACTGTCCCCTAATGTTTTACAACGGTCGAAAAAAACGGCCCGCAGGCCGTTTTCGTTATCGGAGCAGAACCGGGTCAGGCCAGGTTTTCCAGCCGGATCTTGGTCACGCTGCCCAGCACGGTCGGCAGGCCTTCCATGCGGGCGATGGCGGCCAGCACTTTCTTTTCCTGGGTCTGGTGCGTCAGCATGATGATGTCGGCCTGGACTTCGCCTTCGGCCGGCTCCTTCTGCATCATCGCGTCGATCGAGATGCCGCTGTCGGCCAGGATGCGCGTCAGGTCGGCCAGCACGCCCGGCTGGTCGGCCACGCGCATGCGCAGGTAGTAGCTGGTGGTGATCTCGGCCATCGGCACGATGGCGATGTCGGCCAGTTCGTCCGGCTGGAACGCCAGGTGCGGCACGCGGTGTTCCGGGTCGGCGGTGGCCAGGCGGGTGATGTCGACCAGGTCGGCGATCACGGCCGAGGCGGTCGGCTCGGCGCCGGCGCCCTTGCCGTAGTACAGCGTGGCGCCGATGGCGTCGCCCTGCACCAGCACGGCGTTCATCGCGCCTTCGACGTTGGCGATCAGGCGCTTGGCCGGGATCAGCGTGGGGTGCACGCGCAGTTCGATGCCTTCGGCGCCGTCGACGCGGGTGCGCTTGGCGATGCCCAGCAGCTTGATGCGGTAGCCCAGTTGTTCGGCGTAGCGGATGTCGATCGCTTCGAGCTTGGTGATGCCTTCCACGTGCGCCTTGGCGAATTGCACCGGGATGCCGAACGCGATCGCCGACAGGATCGTGGCCTTGTGCGCGGCGTCCACGCCTTCGATGTCGAAGGTGGGGTCGGCTTCGGCATAGCCCAGCGCCTGCGCTTCCTTCAGCACGGTGTCGAAGTCCAGGCCCTTGTCGCGCATCTCGGACAGGATGAAGTTCGTGGTGCCGTTGATGATGCCGGCCAGCCATTGCACGCGGTTCGCCGTCAGGCCTTCGCGCAGCGCCTTGATGATGGGGATGCCGCCGGCCACGGCCGCCTCGAACGCCACCATCACGCCCTTTTCCTGGGCCGCCTTGAAGATCTCGTTGCCGTGCACGGCCAGCAGCGCCTTGTTGGCGGTGACGACATGCTTGCCGTTGGCGATCGCGCGCATGACGAGTTCGCGGGCGGTGTCGTAGCCGCCGATCAGTTCGACCACGATGTCGATCGACGGATCGTCGACGATCGCGAACGGATCGGCCGCCACCGCCACTTCGCCGTTGGTGCGGGCCCTGGCGCGCTCCAGGTTACGGGCCGACACGGCCACCACTTCGATGCCGCGGCCGGCACGGCGGCGGATCTCTTCCTGGTTGCGTTTCAGGACGTCGAAGGTACCGCCTCCGACATTGCCCACGCCCAGCAAACCTACTTTGATCGATTTCATGTTTCCAGTTTCATTGCTGGCGCGCGGAATGCCGCGCGCCGGGTTGATCGGTCAGCCAGCTGTATTGCTTACGTCCCGTGCTTGCGGCGATAGCCTTCGAGGAAGCGGGAAATGCGTCCGAACGCTTCCGTCATGTCGTCCGTATTGGGCAGGAACACGACGCGGAAGTGATCCGGCGCGATCCAGTTGAAGCCCGTGCCCTGCACGATCAGCACCTTGGTTTCGGCCAGCAGGTCGTAGGCGAACTGCTGGTCGTCCGCGATCGGGTAGATCTTCGGATCGAGGCGCGGGAACATGTACAGCGCCGCCTTCGGCTTCACCACGCTGACGCCGGGGATCTCCGTCAGCAGCTGGTAAGCCAGGTCGCGCTGCTTGAGCAGGCGCCCGCCGGGGCCGACCAGATCCTGGATGCTCTGGTAGCCGCCGAGCGCAGTCTGGATCGCAAACTGGCCCGGTGCATTGGCGCACAGGCGCATCGAGGCCAGCATGTTGAGCCCCTCGATGTAGTCCTTTGCGTGCCGCTTTTCGCCCGAGACGACCATCCAGCCGGCCCGGTAGCCGCATGCGCGGTAATTCTTCGACAGGCCGTTGAAGGTCACGCACAGCACGTCCTCGCACAGCGAGGCGATCGACGTGTGCGTGGCGCCGTCGTACAGCACCTTGTCGTAGATCTCATCGGCATAGATGATCAGCTGGTGCTGGCGTGCCAGCTCGATGATCTGCAGCAGTACCTCGTCCGGGTACAGCGCGCCGGTGGGATTGTTCGGGTTGATGACGACGATCGCGCGCGTGTTCGGCGTGATCTTCTTGCGGATATCGTCGATATCCGGGAACCAGTCCTGCTGTTCGTCGCAGATGTAATGCACCGGGCGGCCGCCGGACAGGCTGACGGCGGCGGTCCACAGCGGGTAATCCGGCGCCGGCACCAGCACTTCGTCGCCGTTGTTGAGCAGCGCGTTCATCGACATCACGATGAGCTCGGAAGCGCCGTTGCCCAGGTAGACGTCGTCGATCGTCACGCCGGCGATGTTCTTGCCCTGGGTGTAGTGCACCACCGCCTTGCGCGGCGCGAACATGCCCTTCGAATCGGTGTAGCCGGCCGCGTTCGGCAGCTGGATCTTCATGTCCTGCACGATCTCGTCGGGCGGATCGAAGCCGAACACGGCCAGGTTGCCGATGTTGAGCTTGGTGATCTTGTGGCCCTCTTCCTCCATCTGCCGGGCCTTTTCCGGCACCGGACCGCGGATTTCATAGCAGACTTCTGCCAGCTTGTTCGATTTCTGAATCGGTCGCAAAATCATCCCCGAAAGTGCGAGTCTTGCACGCATTGGTTGCACGCTTTGCGGCATGCCATTGCTGCATTGCGAAAATGACCCATTCTGCCGAATAAAGTTCGATTAGGCAACCGCACCGGGCCGGTTCGGATGGCAAACGTTACAATAGAGCCTCTTTCGCGAATCCAGACCGACCAGGCGGCGAGACCATGAAGCTCCATTCCAGCAATACCCAGCAATACCAGACCGTCACCGGCTATTTCCCCGGCGGCGTCGAGATCAATGCCCAGCCGTTCGACCACAGCCTGCTCGTGCTGCCCGAGAAGGCGCCGCAGCCGTGGCCGGTGGCCAGCTTCGCCGACCTCACCGTGGCGCACTTCGAACAGTTGCTGGCCGAAGCGCCGGACGTGGTGATCCTCGGCACCGGCGAGCGCCAGCGCTTCGTGCATCCGCGCCTGTCCGCGCCGCTGACGGGCAGGCAGATCGGCGTCGAGTGCATGGACACCAATGCGGCCTGCCGCACCTACAACATCCTGATGGGCGAAGGGCGCAAGGTGCTGCTTGCGCTCATCATCGAAAAAAATACCGGCATCTGAGCGGCCTTGATTTACCGCATGGCGCCGCCATATCAAAGCTGCATCGCCCGGCGCTTTCTCGCCGCCGGTGCACACCAATCCTTCCAGGAGAAACAGCGTGGCCGATAGCCCCGATCAAACCGACGCCCCCCTGCCCGACGCATCCGTGCCCGACGCATCATTGCCCGACACAACATTGGCTGATTTCAGCGCCGCGATGACGAGCGGCCAGACGTTCACGCTGGCCGGACGTCCGGCCCAGGCCACCGTGCTGTTCTTCTACCCGAAGGACAATACGCCCGGCTGCACCACGGAGAACATGGCGTTCCGCGACCTGCACGAGCAGTTCAAGGCCGCCGGGGTGGAAATCTACGGCATCAGCCGCGATTCGCTGCGCTCGCACGAAAGCTTCAAGGCCAAGCTCGGACTGCCGTTCGAACTGATTTCAGACCCCGACGAGGCGGTATGCCAGGCGTTCGGCGTGATGAAGCAGAAGAAGATGTATGGCAAGGAAGTGCGCGGGGTCGAGCGCAGTACGTTTGTCATTGACGCCCAAGGCAGGTTGGTGAAAGAATGGCGTGGCGTGAAGGTACCCGGTCACGTCGATGAAGTGCTGGAATTTGTAGCGCGCCGGGGCTGATATCAAGTTTGCGACCGAGCCCGCCGCCACCGTTCCGGTTATCCCTAACCGATGTTCGTGCACGATCTTCGTGCAGTCAGATTTTGAGTCAACAGCGTTCTCCTCTCCTCACTGCCGCAACTCCCGTAGTTTCGCTACCCGGGCATCCTGCTGCCCTCTTGGCATCCACTGCATTCCCTACCGACCTGTCACCGTGGCCCATGCCGGCCACGCGGGACTTTTTTAAGACGAGATCCTGATGCCACTGCCAAAACTGCCCACCAAGCCGGCCACCCTGCTGCTGGCAAAAGATTACCCGAAGGCGAGCGGCGCCAACCCGGTACCGTTCCCCGAACATGACGAAGTACCGAAGAAGAAATCCGCACGCGGCAAATCCGTCGAGATACTCGATGTCGTGACGCCGACCGTCCTGGCCGAGCCGCTGCCGCCGGTCGCGAAGAAGACCACGCGCAAGGGCGCCGCGAAGACCGCGGCCGAAGCACCTGCCGTGGCCGCTCCTTCGCCGGCCAAGGTCGCTTACCCGGCCGCTGCCGCTGCCGTGGCCGCCACGCCGGCCGAAGTGGCTCCCGCTGCGCCGGCCGCAGTAGCCGAAGCTGCGCCGGCAACGGCCAAGGCGCCGCGCTCGAAGGTCACGCCGATCAAGGCCGAGGCGCCGCATCCGGCCAAGCACAAGCCGGTCGAGGTCACGATCAAGTCGTCGACCAGCCGCCATGCCGACCAGATGGGCGGCACCAAGCTGTTCGTGCTCGACACGAACGTGCTGATGCACGACCCGACATCGCTGTTCCGTTTCGAGGAACACGATGTGTACCTGCCGATGATGACGCTGGAAGAACTGGACAACCACAAGAAAGGCATGTCCGAAGTCGCGCGCAATGCGCGCCAGGTCTCGCGCACGCTCGACGCGCTGGTCGCCAACACGGATGACGACGCGATCGAACAGGGTATCCCGCTGTCCAAGCTGGGCAACAAGGATGCCAAGGGCCGCCTGTTCTTCCAGACCAAGCTGCAGGTCGCCGACCTGCCCGAAGGCCTGCCGCAAGGGAAGGCGGACAACCAGATCCTGGCCGTGGTCCGCTCGCTGGAAGCCGACCAGGAAGGCCGCGCCGTGGTGCTGGTGTCGAAGGACATCAATATGCGCATCAAGGCGCGCGCGCTGGGCCTGCCCGCCGAGGATTACTTCAACGATCACGTGCTGGAAGATACCGACCTGCTGTACTCCGGCATCGTGCAGCTGCCGGACGACTTCTGGAACAAGCACGGCAAGGACATGGAGTCGTGGCAGGAAAACAAGAACGGCTACAGCACCACGTACTACCGCGTGACGGGGCCGTTCGTGCCGTCGCTGCTGGTGAACCAGTTCGTGTACCTGGAACCGAACAACGGCGAAGCGTCGTTCTACGGCCAGGTCAAGCAGCTGAACGGCAAGACGGCCGTGATCCGCGTGCTGCGCGACTACTCGCACAACAAGAACAATGTGTGGGGCGTCACCGCGCGCAACCGCGAGCAGAACTTCGCCCTGAACCTGCTGATGGATCCGGAATGCGACTTCGTCACGCTGCTGGGCCAGGCGGGTACCGGTAAAACGCTGCTGGCACTGGCTTCCGGCCTCGCGCAGGTGCTGGAAACGAAGCTGTACAACGAGATCATCGTGACCCGGGTCACCGTGCCGGTGGGCGAGGACATCGGCTTCCTGCCGGGCACCGAGGAAGAAAAGATGGGCCCGTGGATGGGCGCGTTCGACGACAACCTGGAAGTGCTGAACAAGTCCGACAACGACGCCGGCGAATGGGGCCGCGCGGCGACGCAGGACCTGATCCGCTCGCGCATCAAGATCAAGTCGCTGAACTTCATGCGCGGCCGCACGTTCGTCAACAAGTTCCTGATCATCGACGAGGCGCAGAACCTGACGCCGAAGCAGATCAAGACGCTGGTGACGCGCGCCGGCCCGGGCACGAAGATCCTCTGCCTCGGCAACATCGCGCAGATCGACACGCCGTACCTGACGGAAGGCTCGAGCGGCCTGACCTACGTAGTCGACCGCTTCAAGGGCTGGGCCCACAGCGGCCACGTCACGCTGGCGCGCGGCGAACGCTCGCGCCTGGCAGACCACGCGAGCGACGTGCTGTAAGCCCCCCGCTCCGCCCGAAGCCCCGCCCGCGCAAGCCGGCGGGGCTTTTTTTTCCCGCAACATCGGCGACTGTGGTAAAAAAATGGGGACTGTCCCCGGTGTTGCTTTACCACCGAAGAGGACGCCTGGTGGCCGTCGATTATTGCTGCTTCAGGTAGGCGCGCAGGCCGTGGGTGAGGACGAGGGGGAAGACGCTGGCGTGGTCTTCGTCGGCGAAGATCTTCAGCGTGGTGGCGAGGCCGGGGTAGCGGTGCGCGGCGAGGGCGCCGTGGAAGTCGCGCAGGTCGGCGACCATGTCGGCGTCTTCCTCGGCACGCGAGCGCCGCTTGCCCGGCGCCAGCGTTTCGCGGCTGCCGATGCCGAAGAAGACCGAGGCCGGCATGTCGCCGTGCGCCGCGGCGAAGGCTTTTTCGCGGTCGAACATCACGCCCCGGTCGAACCACAGCGACGGGCTGCCGAGGATGTAGTGCTCGAAGGTGCGTGGGCGCGTCAGCAGCACCTGCAGGCCGAGCAGGCTGCCGTACGAATGGCCGACGAAGATCTTGCGGCGCATGTCGGCGCGGTAGCGGGCGGCGACCAGCGGAAACACTTCCGTGGCGATGAAGCGGCCGTAGGCCCCGGCCTCGCCGAAGGCCGCCGGGCGGTCCGGCATGTCGGAGCGGTAGCCGCCGTTGCGCGGCACGCTCGGCGTGTAGTCGCGGCGGCGGCTGTAGACGGCCGCGTCGCCCTTCGCGTACGACAGGCCGACGACGATCGCCTCCTCCATGCCGGCATGCCTGTGCAGCCGCGAGGCGATGCCGCGCGCGATCGGGAACGCATAGCCGGCATCGACGACGAAGACCACCGGATAGCGCTTGCCGGAATTGCTGTAGGAGTCGGGCAGTGCAACGTACAGCTGGTAGTCCCGCTTCAGTGCCGCGGCATGGATGTCGCGCACCTCGGTGTTGTCGAGAACGTAGCCGGGTACCGGCGAAACAGCGGTGGCGGTGGCGGTGGCGGTGGCGCACCAGCACAATGCGAGCAGGCAAATCAACGATTTCAAGGCAATCCTCCAGGGTTGGGCTGGGCGATTGTGCCGCCCGCCGCCGGCAAAGCCGATGCCGGTGGGATGGAATGCCGCTGCGCGGGGACGGCCGCCGCCGGAGGGCCGACAAACCCGCTGGTATACTTTCCGCCGATGAACACGCCCGCCCCACCCCGCTCCCCCGCCCTGCCCGCCGCCAGGACCGTGATCCTCGCCGCGCTGGTCTGGACGGCGATCAGCGCGCTGGGCGCGCTGCAGACCTACAGCGACAACCTGCGCACCGGCGTGGCCAGCCACTACCCGGTGCTGCTGGCCACGTGGTTCGTCGAATATGCGATCCCGCTGATGGTGCTTTCATCGGTGCTGGTCACGGCGCTGGGGCGCTGGCCGGTGCTGGTGGCGCGGCCGCGCAGCGTGGTGCTGCTGTTCATCGGCCTGGTGCTGCTGTTCCAGCCGGCGCAGTGGCTGTACATCGCCTGGCTGCGCGATTACCTCGACATTTCCAGCTTCGGCGACGTGCGCCGGCTGCTGATGAAGATGCTGCTGGTGGGCTGGTTCACCACCACCGCCACGTTTGCCGCGATCCTGGCGATCCACTACTGGCGGCAGGCCAAGGACCGCGAACTGGCCTGGCAGCGCGCGCAGAACGACATGCTGAACCTGCGCCTGCAGTTGGAAGAGCAGCGCATGCTGGCGCTGCGCGCGCAGCTCGAGCCGCACTTCCTGTTCAATGCGCTGAACGCCATCAGCGCGCTGGTGCGTGCCGGCGACAAGCCGGTGGCACTGGCCGGCATCGGCCGCCTCAGCGCCCTGCTGCGCTATGCGCTGGCGGCCAGCACGGACCAGACGGCGACGCTGGCGGCGGAACTGCAGTTCGTGCGCGATTACCTCGACCTGCAACGGCTGCGCTATGGCGCGCGGCTGCGCATCGCCATCGAAGGCGACGGCGATGCGCTGCTGCACGACGTCGACTGCCCGCCGCTGTCGCTGCAGCCGCTGATCGAAAACGCGCTGCGCCACGATCTCGATTGCCACGACGGCCCCGGCGACATCACGCTGTCGTTCGTTCGCGACGGCAACGAGATGGTCGTCACCGTCACCAACCCGGTCAGCGCGGCGGTGTCGCCGAATCCCGGCGCCGGGCTGGGGCTGGCCAATACGCGCGACCGCCTGCAGAGGCAGACGCCGGGCGCATCGCTGCGTGCCGGCGTGCACGGCGAGCGCTTCGTGGCCGAGGTGCGCCTGCCGGTCGCTGCGCGGGATTGAGCGCCATGACGATGCCGATCCGCTACCTGATCGTCGACGACGAAGAACCGGGCCGTCTCAACCTGCGCCTCGCCCTGGCCGATTATGCCGGCTGGGAACTGGCGGCCGAATGCGACGGCACCGCGGCGGCGCGCGCCCGCCTGGAGCGCCGCGATGTCGACGTGGTGTTCCTCGATGTGCAGATGCCCGGCGAAACGGGCCTGGTGCTGGCGCGCGAACTGGCGCGGCTTTGCGAGCCGCCGCTGATCGTCTTCGTCACCGCCTACAGCGCCCATGCGGTCGATGCCTTCGAGGTGCATGCGCTGGATTACCTGCTCAAGCCGCTGGACGATGCGCGGCTGGCCCAGGCCGTCGAGCGGGCGGCGGCGATGCTGCGGCAGCGCCAGCGCGAAGCCTACGGCGCGGCGCTGCGCGACTATGCGCAGGCCGATGCATCACCCTACCCGGCGCGCATCGGCGTGCGCTCGGTGGGCCGCATCGAGCAGGTCGTCGTCGATGAAATCCTGTGGATGGAAGCGGCCGGCAACTACGTGGAGCTGCACCTGCCGGCGCGCACGGTACTGCACCGTATCACGCTCAACCGGCTGGAGGCGCTGCTCGACCCGGCCCGCTTCCTGCGCGTGCATCGCGGCGCCATCGTGCGGCGCGACCAGATCGCCAGCCTGGCCACGGCCGGCGAAGGCAGCCACCGGCTGGCGCTGCGCTGCGGCGGCGCGGTGCCCGTCAGCGGCAGCTACCTGGCCGCGCTGAAGGCGGCAATGGCGGGATAACCCTGGCGTGCGGTGTCAGCGCGCTTGACCTTCCCACCGTGGCAAGGGTTACAGTACGCCCATCGTCAATCGAGGAGGATCACATGTACGAACTGCAAGTTGAAAACATGAGCTGCGGCCATTGCGTCGCAGCCGTCACGAAAGCCGTCAAGGCGGTCGACGGCAACGCCCAGGTCGACGTCGACCTGGCCGGCAAGGCGGTGAAAGTGCAGTCCGGCGCCCCGCTGGACGCGGTGAAGGCGGCGATCGCCGATGCCGGCTACCCGGTCACCGGCGCCCGCTGAAGCGCCATCGCCCCTGCCGCCGCTACTTCTCCAGCTCCGGATAGCGGCGGAAGATGCCTTCCTCGTTGAAGGCGATCCGCCGCTTCGACGCCAGGTAGGCGGCGATGTTCGGCCGCTGCCTCACCGCTTCGCACAAGGCCGCCAGCTTCGGCCACTGCGGCTCCAGCTGCGCCATCGTTTTCGGGAACGCGTAGCGCAGGCCTTCGACCAGCTGGAACAGCGACAGGTCCACGTAAGTCAGCCGCGCGCCGACGGCGAAATTGCCCCGGCCCGGATTGGCGGCCAGCACCTTCTCGAAATAGCCGAGGAATTTCGGAATCCTCTCCGCGCGAAAATCCCTTGAACGCGCCCGCGCTTCCTTTTTCTGGTCCTCGTAATAACTGTTCACCGAGACGGGATGATGCGAATCGTGCGCCTCGGCCACGATGTCGGCGATCGTCAGCTGCAGCTGATTGCACCACAGCCGCCCCTTCTCGCTGCGCGGCGCCAGGCCGTGGCGGGCACCGAGGAACAGCAGGATGTTCGCGGTCTGCCCGATCAGCAGTTCGCCGGCGCGCAGCACCGGCGGCGCGAACGCGGCCAGCGGCTCGCTGCGGAAATCGAGCGACGCCGACACCTGCGGCATGCCTTTCGCGCCGCGCCCGACGTCCCGATACGGCACGCCCGCTTCCTCCAGTGCCAGCCGCACGAACTCGCCACGGCCCTGGATCGTGGGCCAGTAATACAGGGTATAAGGTTCCACAGCGCCTCCTTTGACGGGTTGGCGGCGATTCTAGCCCGGCCGTGAAGAGCGCGGCGCAAGGCTGACCGCGATTATCCGGTACCGGTGGCGATGCCCCGCAGGATCGGGCAATCGGGCCGCTCGTCGCCATGGCAGCAGGCGGCCAGCGTGGCGATCGTGTCGCGCATTTCGGTCAGTTCACGTATGCGCTCTTCCAGTTCAGCCACGTGGTCCAGCGCAATGCGTTTCACGTCGGCGCTGGCGCGGCCGCCATCCTGCCACAGCGACAGCAGCCCGGCGATGCGTTCCAGCGAGAACCCCAGCTTGCGCGCGCGGCGGATGAAGCGCAGCGTGTGGAGCTCCCTGTCGCCGTAGACCCGGTAGCCGCTGTCGGTACGCGGCGCGGCCGGCACCAGGCCGATGCTTTCGTAGTAGCGGATCATTTTCGCCGTGACGCCCGAGGCGGCGGCGGCCTGGCCGATATTCATGCGCTCTCCTTGTGCGGTTGCGGGTTCCGCGGTTTCCAGCCATTGAGCAGCAGCGCGTTGGCGATCACGCTGACCGACGACAGCGCCATCGCGGCCCCCGCCATCACCGGGTTCAGCATGCCCAGCGCCGCCAGCGGGATGCCGGCCAGGTTGTAGACGAAGGCCCAGAACAGGTTCTGGCGGATCTTGGCGAACGTGCGGCGCGAGATGTCGAGTGCATCGGCCACCAGCGCCGGGTCGCCGCGCATCAGCGTGATGCCGGCCGCCTGCATCGCCACGTCGGTGCCGGTGGACATCGCGATGCCCACGTCCGCCGCCGCCAGCGCCGGCGCGTCGTTGATGCCGTCGCCCACCATCGCCACGCGGGCGCCCTGCGCCTTCAGACCGGCGATGTGCGCGGTCTTGTCGGCCGGCAGCAGGTTGGCGGCGGTGCTGCCGATGCCGAGCGCCGCCGCCACGGCCTGCGCGCTGCCGGCGTTGTCGCCGGTCAGCATCGCGGTGGCGATGCCCTGCGCATGCAGCCGCGCCACCGCGGCCTGCGCCGTGGCTTTCGGCGGATCGGTGAACGCGATCAGCCCCAGCAGGCGGCGCGCGCCGCCATCGGCCAGCCACGACACGGTATGGCCGGACTGTTCCAGCGCATATGCCTCGGCCTGCAGCGGCGCCAGGTCGACATGGCGTTCCGCCATCAGCCGGGTGCTGCCCAGCACCAGGTCGCGCCCGCCGACGTTCGCCGCCAGGCCGCGCCCCGGCAGCGCCGTCACCGCCCGGGCCGCCGGCAGCGCCGGACCGTCCAGACCGCGCCCGTGCGCCGCATCGAGCACGGCGCGCGCCAGCGAGTGCTCGCTGCCGCGCTGCACCGCGGCGGCCAGCGCCAGCAGTTCCTGCTCCGCGATGCCGTGCGCCCGCAGGGCGGCAAGCACCGGTCGCCCCTGCGTCAGCGTGCCGGTCTTGTCGAATACCACGGCGGTGATGCCGTGCGCCGTTTCCAGCGCCTGGGCATCCTTGATCAGGATGCCGTGGCGCGCCGCCACGCCGGTGCCGGCCATGATCGCCGCCGGCGTGGCCAGGCCCAGCGCGCACGGGCAGGCGATCACCAGCACCGTCACCGCGTTGATCGTCGCCATTTCCAGGTCGCCGCTGGCGAACCACCAGCCGGCCAGCGTCAGCGCGGCGATCGCCAGCACGACGGGCACGAACACGGCGCTGACCCGGTCCACCAGGTGCTGCACCGGGGCCTTGGCCGCCTGGGCATCCTCGACCAGCCGGATGATGCGCTCGAGCGTGCTTTCGGCGCCGGTTGCCGTGGTGCGCACCAGCAGCAGGCCTGCGCCGTTGATCGCGCCGCCGGTCACGCGGTCGCCCGCCTGGCGCGGCACCGGCAGGCTTTCGCCGGTGACCAGCGCTTCGTCGACATCGCTGGCACCTTCCACCACCTCGCCATCGATGGCGATCCGTTCGCCGGGCCGCACCACCACGAGGTCGCCGGGGCGCACCGTGGCGGCCGGCACGTCACTATCGGCGCCGTTGCGGCGCACACGCGCGGTCTCCGGCCGCAGCGTGCGCAAGGCGCGGATCGCCGACGTGGCCTGGCGCTTGGCGCGCGCCTCCAGCCACTTGCCCAGCAGGACCAGCGTGATGACGACCGACGAGGCCTCGAAATACAGGTGCCCGGCATGGCCGGCCAGCAGCAGATACACCGACAGCCCATAGGCGGCGCTGGTACCGATGGCCACCAGCAGATCCATGTTGCCGGCGCCGGCCCGCGCCGCATTCCAGCCGGCGCGGTAGAAGCGCGCGCCGAACACGAATTGCACCGGCGTCGCCAGCAGCCATTGCAGCCAGGGCGCCGCCGTCCAGCCGATGCCCAGCGGGGCAAGCAGCATCGGCAAGACCAGCGGTACCGACAGCAGTGCCGCCAGCAGTACCGGCAAGCCTTCGTTGGCGCCGCGCAGCCAGCGGTGGATGAAAACGCGGGAATCAGGAGAATCACCCTCGGCCGCAGGATCGCCGCCAGCCGGGGCGGCCGCCGGCCCCGCTTCGTAGCCGGCCTGTTCGACCGCCGCGCGCAGCGTGTCGAACGGCAGCGGCGCATCCGTTTCGACCCGGGCGGTCTCCGTGGCCAGGTTGACGCTGGCGCTGCGCACGCCGGGCACGGCGGCCAGCGCCTTTTCGACACGGCCCACGCAGGCCGCGCAACTCATGCCGCCAATGCGGACGTCGTGGGAAAGCTGATTGCTCATCGGGATACTCCTGCTGCCATGATGTCGCCAGCATCAAGTATCCCATGATGGGAAGGTCAAGGCATTTCAGTTGCCTCGCCGGGATCAGCGCACTTCGCAGTCGACGCCCTGCGACTGTGCGCTGCCGGCGCCACTGCCGGCGGGCCCGGTCGACCTGTCGAAGACGGGCGGCGGCGTGAACTGCATGCCCGGATTGGACGGCAGCTGGCTCGGCGGCTGAGCCAGGCTTGGCACATAGCCGAACTGGCCGGCATTGAAGCTGGCGCTGCCGGCACCGTTGGCGATGAAGATCATGCCGTCCAGCACCTGAACGTACAGGCCGGGCTGCCGCGCGCCGGATGGCCCGGCGGCAGGCGGCGCACCGGCCGGCCCGCCCGGCGGCTGCGGCACATACTCAACGAGGAATGTGGTGCCGCGGATGCCGATCGTGGCGGCCGGCGTCTTCATCTCGAACTTCTCCTTGCTGCGCTTGCCCAGCAGGCCCGTGACCGAGCGCAGCCCGCCCTTGACGAGGTTGAACTTCGCCGCGTCGCCGTCCGGCCGGTCGCCGGCAAAGCTGAAATTCTCGATCGTCATCGTGGAGCCCGGCCGCAGCGTGATTTCGCTGCTGTCGATGAATTTCACCATCGCATAGGTGTTCTTCTCGGTAACCAGCGTGTCGCCGTTCTCGACCTCGGATTTCAGCGCGAGGATCTTGACCGCGCCATTGGCCTTTTTCGCCAGCAGCGGTCCGGACAGCTGGACCACGACGCCCGCCACCGGCGCCGCCCATGCCAGCCGGGCGCAGCCCAGCAGCAGAGTCAGCAGCAGGCACGGCAGCAAACAGAGCCGCAAGCACAGCCGCCAGTCACACCAGCGCGGTAGCGGCAGGAACAGCCCCACCGGCGTCCCCGGGTGTCCGCCACCCGCCGCGGCCCCGATCGCGGTCTCAGTTACAGAAATTCTTGACCAGTGGTTTGTCATGTTTCGATTCCCTTTGCGCGGCGGCGTTACCCCCGCCGATATCTTTCTCGTCGTCTTTGCGTGCCGGCCCGCCGCCGTCCTGGTCCGCAGGAGCGGATGGCGCATCGCTTTCCGCAGGGTGACGGGAAACCGTGGTGATGACCTGGTTCAAGGCCTGCTGCACGGGCTTTACCGGCTCGGCAGCCGTCGGCGGCGCGATGACCTGGCAGCCCGCCAGCGCCGGCGTCAACCTGCACTGATCCACCGATACCGGTACCGGTGCCGGTTCCGGTGCCGGCGGCGGTGGTGGCGGCGGTGGCGGCGGTGGCGGCGGCGGTGGCGGCGGTGGCGGCGGCGGTGGCGGCGGCGGTGGCG
Source organism: Pseudoduganella sp. jia 9 (assembly GCF_055502615.1). Classification (NCBI taxonomy): domain Bacteria; kingdom Pseudomonadati; phylum Pseudomonadota; class Betaproteobacteria; order Burkholderiales; family Oxalobacteraceae; genus Pseudoduganella; species Pseudoduganella sp. jia 9. The sequence goes on from NZ_JBUPWE010000024.1 coordinate 45,495, forward strand.
GCGGTGGCGGCGGTGGCGGCGGCGGCGGCGGCGGTGGCGGCGGCGGCGGTGGCGGCGTTGGCGGCGTTGGCGGTGGCGGTGGCGGCGGTGGCGGTGGCGGCGGTGGCGGTGGCGGTGGCGGCGGCGGCGGTGGTGGCGCGGTATTGGTGTTGTCCTGCTGCGCGATCGTCCCTTGCGTCTGCAGGATGGCGCCCGCTGCGATCGTGATCGCATCGCCAGCCGCCAGGCGGATATTGCCGGTCCTCGACGTCACGCGGGCGGTGGCGCCCAGCACAAGCCGGTCGGCGGACGAGCCACTGCGGCCTGCTTCGAGGGAAATGTCGCCGCTTTCCGACAGCACGGTACCGTCGACCGTCAGGGGACTTTGCGCGGTGATCGCGATGGCGCCGCTGTCGGACTGCACCAGCCCGGCCGCGTCGACCGTCGTGGCGCCGTGGTTGTGCAGCGTGATCGAGCCGCCGTTGCCCAGTGCGAGCTTGAGCCGGTGCACGGTCAGCGCGTTGGCGAAGCCGGCGCTGTTGTTGGCGATGGCGATCGGCGCAATGCCGCTGGTGGCGGTGCTTTCGACGTCCAGCAGTCCGACCGCCGTCAGCAGCGGCGCCGCGGCCGTGCCGACGCTGCCGCCAGCGGTGACGGCGAGCGAATCAGCGCGGATCGTGCCAGCGCCGGTGCCGCCGCCCGACGCCAGCGAGCCTGCCACGCCGAGAGTGATGGCGGTACCGCGGATGCCGTCGATGCCGCCCAGCCGCGCGACGGCCAGGTCGCCGTCGTTGCGGAAGGCGACGGTGCCCGCGGACATCGCGGCCAGGTTGTCCACGCGGTTGGCGGCATCGTCCAGGCGCACGTTGGCGGCGGTGACGGACAGCTCGCGCGCCGTGATGGCGCCGGCCTGCGTCGCGTCGCCGGCGGCGTTCAGCGCCACGGTGTCGGCCGTCAGCAGGCCTTCGATGTGGATGTCGCCGCCGCGGACCGTATCGAGGGCGGCCATGGCGGCCACGCTGGGTGCTTCGGATGCGGGGCGTACCGTCGTCAGCGTCACGTCGCGCGCCTTCAGCAGGCCTTCGCTGACGATCGTTCCCGCCTGCAAAGACAGCGCGGCGGAGGCGACCGTGTTCGTGCCGCGCAGCGTGACGGTGTCGGACGCCGCGGCGATCAGTTGCGCGATGTGATCGCCGGGCAGGCTCAGGCCCTCGATCGTCAGCGCGCCACCGTAGCCCGATTCGCCGGCCGCGTCGAAGTACACCGTATTGGCGGTGATCCTGCCCAGCTCGGCGTTGGAAACGTACAGCCCGTAGCCTTCGCCCTCGCCTGCGCCGCCGATGAACGCATCGGCATGGCCCGGCACGAAGAAGGCCACCTGGCCGCCGTCGCCGCCGGCATCCTTCACGGCGGTCACGCTGCCGTCCAGCGCCAGCTGCGCGGTGCGGAACGCCACATTGGTTCCGGCGATCGCCGCGCCCCCGGCAACATGGATGCCGCCTTCCAGGCTTTCCAGCGTGACGTTGCCGCCGCGCACGCTGGCGCCGGCCGCGACGTCGACCACGGCGCCGGACAGCAGCACGCCGCCGCCTTGTGCGTCGACCTTGCCGACTGCCAGCATGCCGTTGGCCTGCACGGCGATATGCCCTGCGCCATCGGTCCCGGCCACGCTGGCCGATGCCAGCTCCATGCCGCCGCCGTTGACGAAGTTCAGGGAACCCATGCCATCGGCCACCAGCCGGACGACCCGGTTATCCCGGTGATACAGGTCGACGGCGCCGCCCGACTTCAGCGTCAGGCCATTCACGTCGACCGGCGCGTCGTCGCTCTGCGTGATGGCGCCGGCGGCATCGAGCAGCGCGCCGCCCGATGCCTGCACGCCGGCGATCCCGCCCGCGTTCACGATGCGCAGCGCGCCGCCGGTACGGAAGGCAACGTCGCCATCGGCGGCGGCCGCGGCCAGCCGGCCGACGTCGTTGCCGGCATGCGCCAGCACGATGCTGGTGCCGGACGCCACCAGCGTGCCCGCGCGGATCGCGGCGGACTGCGTCACCGCGCCTTCGGTGGCCTTCAGCGCCAGGCCGTCCTGGACGCGCAGCGCACCGTTCACGGCCACGCTGCCGCCCTGCAGCGTCACCATGCCGCCGGCGATGGGCGTGGCGGACAGGTCCAGCGCGCCGGCCACGGTGACCACGCCGCGGTAGCCGTCGCGCGTGCCGATCGCCAGTTCGCCGGCCTGCACGGTCTTCAGTTCGCCCGCATCCAGGTAGGCGGCGCCGTCGCCGAGCGTGATCGCGGCGGCGTCGGAATAGGTGTCGATGGCGACCCGGCCGGCACCGATCCCGGCGGCGGCGTCGATCGCCACGCCGTCCGAGCGCAGGATCACGTGCTGGCCGGCTAGCGCGGCACCGGCGCCCAGCACGATCCGGCCCGTTGCGGCGGTGTTCGCGACGTACAGCGTGCTGCCGCTGCGTACCGCCGCACCGACCGCGATATCGCCCTGCGATTCGAGGAACAGCGCGGTGTTTTCCAGCGTGACGGCATCGACGACGGCAATGCCCCCGGCATGGGCGCTGTTGCCGACATTGATTTCCCAGGCATCCACGTTGGCCAGTTCGGCCTGCGTCAGCGCCAGCTTCGACGGATCGGCGGCGCCCAGCGCGATGCCGCGGCCGGCGCTGGCCGTGGTGAAGGACACGAAGCCGTTGCCGCCCGTGTCCACCTTGCCGTCCAGGCGCACGTCGTCTGCCACGAACGACACCAGCGGCATGGATGCCGCATCGCCGCTGGCGCGCACGGTGGCGCCTTCGTCGATGGCGACCTGCCCGCCTGCCGCGGCCGAGACCAGCACCGTGGCGCCGGCGTCGACCTTCGCGTTGCCCGTCAAGCCCACCTGCGCGCCGAGGATGCTCACCTCGCCGCCGGCGCCCCGGGTGTTTTTCGCGCTGGTCACGCTGCCCGCTTCGAGCAGCACGGTGCCGCCTGCCTTCAGCACGATCCGGCCATTGGCGCCGACCACCGCGCTGTCGGCGTTGATGGTGCCGCGCTGGCTCAGCAGCGCGCCATAGATGCCGACGCGGCCGCCCGATGCCACGATACTGCCCAGGTTCAGTGCCCGGTCTTCCGGCGCCGATACCACCACATGCACCGACGGGTCGCTCGAATCCACCAGCTGCACGCTGCGGCCGGCGGCCAGCAGCACGTCGCCGTTCGGCGCGTCGATGATGCCGGTGTTTTCCACGTTCGGCGCGACCAGCAGCACCCGCCCGCCCTGCGGCGTGGTGATGGCCCCCTGGTTCACCACACTGCCGCCGCTGCCGCCATTGCCGCCATTGCCGCCGAAGACGTCCTTGCCGGCCAGGAAGTTCACGTTCGACAGGGTCAGCGAAGACGCCACCAGGCCGTTGACGTCGATCCGCGCATCCTGGCCGAACAGCACGCCGTTCGGGTTGACCAGGTAGACCTTGCCGTTCGACTGCAGCGCGCCAAGGATGGCGCTGGGGTCTTGCCCGGTAATGCGGTTCAGCACCCGGCTGTCGGCGCTTTGCTGGAGGAAGCGGGTGATCTCGTCGCGGCCGATCGAGAAACTCTGCCAGTTGATGATGGTATTCGGCGCGTTGGTGATCGAGTACACATTGCCGTTCTGGCTGAACACGGCCTGGCCGGCCACCACCTGGGGCAACGTGGGATTGGCATGCGCAGCGTGATTGGCGGCGGCAAAGCAGGCGGCGATGGTGGCCGCCAGCAGCTTGCGCCGCAATGGCGCGCGGGATGTCGTGTGATTCATGAGCTGTAATTCCTGGACCGTGATTGCTGGCTGCGTCAGTAGGAAAGGCCGAGCCGCACGTGCAGGCGGTTCGCGTCGTCGCGGCCGGTGGCACCGCCGCGCAGCACGTGGCCGTAATCGAGCTGCAGGTTGACGTGGCCGGACAGCAGCACGCGCAGGCCCAGGCCGGCGCTGGCGATCGTGGTGCTCTGCAGCTCGCCGGCCAGCGCATGCTTGCGCGTGACGTAAGCGGTATCGTAGAAGGCCAGCGCGCGGCATTGCCATGCCAGCTTGCCGCAAAAATTCGGCGTATACAGTTCCAGGTTTCCGCCGGCGCCCGCGTCGTTGGCGATCTCGCGCTCGGCGAAGCCGCGCACCGAGGCCACGCCGCCGGCGCCGTACTGCTCGCCCGGCACCAGCGCATCGCCGGTCAGCTGGGCGTTGACGATGGCGCGCGCCTGCCAGCCCTCCGGCAGCAGCCGGCTGTAGCTGCCGGACAGGCGCAGCAGCGTGTAGCCATCCGTGGCGTGCATGCGGGCGCGCGTGAAATCCTCCTGGCTGCCGCGCGAGCCGCCGGGCACGTTGCGCACCAGCGCCGCCGAGCCGGCCAGTTCACTGTCCGGCAGCGTCCACGTGCCCTGGTACGTGGCGCTGAGCGGGCGCACGGTGACGTCGTTGCCCAGTTCCTGCCCCAGCAGCACGATGCTGTTCTTGAAGGCCTTGTAGTCGACGCCGAACACCAGCTTCGCATCGTAGCGGCCGCGCCTGGCCAGGTTGTGCGTATAGCGGGCACCATACACCGCGCCCTTGCCGCTGACGGCCAGGTCGAACACGCCGGCCGTCACGTTGCCCGAATCGATATTCGAATAGCTGCCGAAGAAATCGAGCGAATCGCCCAGCCCGTAGAGCGGCACGTGGTAGCCGATGCCGTAGACCTTGACGCGTCCCGGGTTCTCGACGGTGGTGGTGTACTGCAGCGACAGCACATGGTCGCGGTGGAACAGGTTGGCATGCTGCAGGACGAAACCGGCGTGGGTCTTGCCCGTCTGGCTGCTGCCGGTATTGTCGATGTTGGCCATGACCGTCCACGGCTGCTCGTCGGCCACTTCCAGCACCGCGTCCACCTCGTCGCCCGCCGCGCCGCCCTGCAGCTTCAGCGTGGTCTTCTTGCCCGGATTTTCGTTGGCCAGCTTCAGGCTGGTCGAGATGGCGGCGATGTTCGGCGTCTGCCCGCCCTGCAGGCCGGGCAGGCTGCGGCGGATGTTGGCTTCGTCGAAGTAGCGGTTGTTCTTCACGGTGACGCGGCCGACCTTCGCCTGCACCACGCGCAGCTGCACGACGCCGCGGTCGAGTTCCTGCTCCGGCAATTCTACCGTCACCACGCTGTAGCCGGCCTGCTGGTAGGCCGCTTCCAGCGCTTCGAGCGCGCGCTGCACGTCGCCGAAATCGCGCTCCTTGCCGGCGTGGGGGGCCACCGCCCGCTCCACCACGGCGGCCGGCAGCAGGGTATTGCCGGTGATGTCGAAGCGGTTGATCTCGAAGCGGATCGGCGCCGGGTCGGCCGCCTGCATGGCGGCCCCGGCACCCGCCGCGGCGGTGACAAGAATCGCGCCTGCCAGGAGGCGCGCGGAGCGGTGATTCATGGTGTGCGTGATTCCGGATGGGACGGGATCGCGCATTATCCTGCATTTATTTAAAGAAATATCAATTTCAATATGGAATTTGTCGGAGAATCATCGTAAATGACACAACTTAACCGTTGATCGATGCATTGAAGTTAATTCTGCAAGCTTTTCCAGCAGCGTCGGGATAGCACGCTACTTGCTGTCGAACGTGGTGACCCCGTCCCATCCAGGGCCCGGCGGATGCAGCCGGTAGTGCGCAACGCGGCCGGCGTACAGCGCGTACAGCGCGCGTTCCGGGCATTGCGCGCGCAGGCGCTGCAGCCGGGCATCGGCTTCGTCCCAGCACTGCGCGCGCACCAGCGCCAGCGCCGCGTGCCAGTCGTCCAGCTCGGCCTGGAGGGCGGCGTCGACCTGGCCGGCCGGCGCCACCGGTTCGTGGATGGCCACCGGCTCGTGCCTGCCTTTCACGCGCACCAGGTCCAGTTCGCGCCAGGCGAACTGCGGCGCGGCGGCGCGCGTTGCGGCGCCGGCGCAGATGCCCACGCCATACACCTTGGTGATGCCTTCCAGCCGCGCGCCCAGGTTGACCGCGTCGCCCATCACCGTGTACGCGCGGCGGATCGACGAGCCCATGTCGCCGACGTGCATGATGCCGCTGTTGATGCCGATGCCGATTGCCAGCGGCGGCCAGCCGCGAGCGATGAATTCCTCGTTCAGCCGCGCGGCCGTGGCCTGCATCTCGAGCGCCGTCGCCACGCCGCGGCGCGCATGGTCCGCGAACGCCACCGGGGCACCCCAGAACGCCATCACCGCATCGCCGATGTACTTGTCGAGCGTGCCGCGGTGGCTGTCGCGGATGTCGGCCGACATCGCCGTCAGGTAGCGGTTGATGTATTCGCGCAGCACCTGCGGCGCCAGGCTTTCGGAAATCGTGGTGAAGCCGCGCACATCCACGAACATCACGGTCAGTTCGCGGCTTTCGCCCTCCATGCCGTAGCGCTGCGGATTCTCGGCCATCTCCGCCACCAGTTCCGGCGCCACGTATTCGCCGAAGCGCGACACCAGCGCACGTCCGCGCCGCACTTCGAAGAAGTAGCCCCAGGCGAGGTTCAGGATGAACAGTGCGAGGATCAGCAGCAGCGCCATCGACACGTCGAGCACCGCGTCGCGGGCGGCGTACAGGTGGAAATTGAGCCAGCCGGCGGCCAGCGCGGCGCCCAGCGCCAGCACGATCGACGGCGCCGGCGCCAGCACGGCCAGCGCGAACGACAGCACCACGCCCAGTACCAGCACCTGCAGCAGTTCGGCGGCCGGCGCATAGTCGGGGCGCGCCTTGAAGCTGCCGTCGAGGATCGAGCGGACCAGGTTCGCATGCACTTCGACACCGGGATACACGGCCGAGACGGGCGTGGCGCGCAGGTCGTTCAGGCCGGCCGCCGTGGTGCCCACCAGCACGATCACGCCCTCCAGCACCTCGGCCGGCACGGCTCCCCGCAGCACGTCGGCCGCGGATACGTAGCGGAAGGCGCCGCCGCGCGGGCCGCCGCGGCCGCGGAACTGCACGGTGGTCGCCAGGCCTTCGCCGACCGGGATGCGGATGCTGCCCTGCGGGTGGAACAGCGCGATCGCATCGAGGCCGCCGGCGGCGCGCGCGGCGTCGGACAGGGTATCGACGGTACCCTCCCACAGCGGCGCGATGGCGCGCGCATCGAGCGCCGCGGCCACGGTGGCCAGCGACAGCGCCGGGTAATAGCCGGTGCCGATCTTCTGCAGCAGCGGCGCCTGGCGCACCACGCCATCGGCATCCGGCATCACCGAGTAGATGCCTGCGCCGCGCGCCGCCGCCTGCAGCCGGGCGATGTTCGCTTCGTAGCCGGGCGCGCGGTAGGCGTTCAGCGTGCGCCCGTTCAGCGCTTCCTCGGTGAACGCGGGCCGCGGCAGCGTGCCCTTGGCCTGGGTGCTTGCCGTGGCATAGCCCAGCACCACCGGCTGGCCGGCCAGCGCGGCCGCCAGCAGGCCGTCGTAGTCGAGCCGGGGCCGCAGCCGCGCGAGCTGCGCCGCAAGGCCGGGCACGCCCTGCAGCTCGCGCTGCGCCAGCCCTTGCAGTACGCCGTAGCCGGAACTGTTGTCGGGTTCCGGAAACGCGATGTCGAAGCCGACCGCCGCCACGCCATAGTGCCGGGTCAGCTGCGTGACGAGCTTCGCCATCACGTCGCGGCTCCACGGGAAGCGCCCCACCTCGGTCAGGCTGCGGTCGTCGATGTCGACGATGACGATGCGCGGATCGAGGACGGCCGGCTCGATGCGCATGCGCAGGCCGGCAACGAAGGTATCCATCCGCGCCACCGCGTCGAGGTGCAGCCAGCCGGCCGCCTGCAGCGCGGCGCCCACCGTCAGCAGCAGGCCGAGCAGCCAGCGCGCGCTGTGGCGGCGCACGGCGCGCAGCAGCCGGTCAGCACGGGGCTTCATCGTCATCGCATGGCTTGCGGGGTTGGCATCGGGAAGGCTGGAACATCGGGCGCGCAGTGTAAAGGCAGGGCCTGGCTAGTGTACATGGCAAATGTGTAGTTTTGCCAACGGGAAATCCGCAGCGTTGCCGAAACCCGCCAGAAACCGGAAAAAAAACGCTATCATCCGATGGGATCCGTCGGTGCCACTGACCGGGACACACAGGGAAGAATACGGATGAAATTCAAATTCTGGGGGGTGCGCGGTTCGATCCCCTCGCCGGGGCCGCGCACGGTGCGCTATGGCGGCAACACCACGTGCATCGAAATCCGCAGCGACGACGACACCCTGATCGTGCTCGACGGCGGTACCGGCCTGTTCTGCCTTGCCCAGTCGCTGGTGGCGTCGCCGCGCCGGCCGATCGAGGCCAACATCTTCATCACGCACAGCCACTGGGACCACATCCATGGCCTGCCGTTCTTTACGCCGCTGTTCGTCAATGGCAGCCGCGTGCGCCTGCACGGCGTCACCGACCCGGACACCGGCAACGGTATCGAGCACGTCATGGGCGTGCAGCTGCAGAACAGCTACTTTCCCGTTGGCGAGGCGCAGATGGACGCGGCCATCGAGTACCGCACGCTGGCCGTCGGCGAGGCGCTGCCGGTGGGCGATGCCGTGGTGCGCAACGTGGTGATGAGCCATCCGGTGACGGACCTGGGCTACCGGGTCGACTGCAATGGCAAGTCGGTGTTCTTTACCGGCGACCACGAACCCCTGTTCAATCTGTACCGCGAAGACCAGCCGGAACACGCCGCGTTCGCGCGGCACGTGGCGCAGCGCACCGGCGCGATCGACGACCTGGCGCGCGGCGTGGATGCGCTGATCGTCGACTGCTCGTACACGCGCGAGGAATATCCGGCAAAGATCGGCTGGGGCCACGGCACCTTCGACAGCGCGCTGGCGATGGCCGTGCGCACGGGTGCCAGGCGCCTCTACTGCACCCACCACGAACCGACCCGCAGCGACGACGAGCTGGAAGCCGTGTTTGCCGAGGTGATGGCGCGCCATGCGCCGCTGCCCGGCGGCCTGGAGGTCTTCCTGGCATACGAAGGCCTGGAAGTCGACCTGGGATGAACACGCTGGCCGAGCACGACACGCACATGCCGTTCCTGCAGGCACTGGCCGCGGTGGCCGCGGGCCTGCGCGAAGCCGGCAGCCTGGACCAGGCCATGCTCGATGCCGCCGGGGCGGTGACGGGGCTGTTCGGCTGCGACCGTTTCACGCTGTATGCCGTGGATGCCGAAGGCGACTACCTGGTGTCGAAAGCCCGGACCACGCCGGGCGCATGGCGCGACGTGAAGGTGGCGATCGCGCCGCACAGCATTGTCGGCCACGTGGCGCTGGCGCGCCGGGCAGTCAATATCGCCGATGCCTACGACGATGCCGAACTGGCGCGCATCGCGCCCGGGCTGCGCTTTCCGCGCGGCGTGGACCAGCGCACCGGCTACCGCACCCGCCAGGTACTGGCCGTGCCCGTGCTGGCCCCGGGACCAGCGGCGCGATCGTCGCCGGCGCTGCTTGGCGTGATCCAGCTGGTCAACGCGCATGACGGACTGCCGTTCACGGCCCACATGCTGGCAGGCGCGGAGCAGCTGGCCGAGGCGCTGCGGCCGCTGTTCCCCGCCCTTCCCGGCCACGCGCCGGAAGCGCCGGCGGTGGGCGAACCGGTCGCCACGCGCGCGGTCGTGCCCGCGCCGGCCGGCGACGATGCGGCCCGGCTGCTCGCACGGATCGTGACCGATGCGCACCGCCTGGGCGCCGCCGCGATCCACATCGAAGCCGCGGGCCAGGCCGGCAGCACGATACGGCTGCGCCGGGATGGCGCGCTGGTGCCCTACGCCAGCCTGCCGCCCGCGCGCGCCGAAGCGCTGGTGCGATGGTTGGCGGCGCGCGGCGCCCTGGGCAGCGCGGCGGCGGGCGCGCTGCCCGATAGCAAACCGGAAGATGGCAAACTGGCTGGAAAATTGGACCATGGGAAGCTGGGACATGGCACGCTGCGCGGCGGCGCGCATGGCCTGCCGGACGCGGTGCTGCACGCGGCCGCGATCCCGACAAATGCCGGCATGGACTTGGTGCTGCGCATCGCCGCGGCCAGCGCACCAGTGCCGCTGGCCCGGCTGGGCATGGCTCCGGACGACCTGGCCCGCCTGCGCCGCGTGCTGGACGAGGCGCGCGGCCTGCTGCTCGTGTGCGGCCCCGCCGACGCCGGCAAGAGCACGACGCTGCATGCGCTGCTGGGGTGCCTGAATCGCCCGGACCGCAAGATCTGCACCGCCGAAGATCCGGTGACGCTGGCCCAGCCCGGCCTGCGCCAGGTGCATGCCGGCGGCGCGGCGGCGCTGGAGCTCGGCGCCGCGCTGGAAGCGTTCAGGCGGGCCGATACGGACACGATCATGATCGACGCGCCGTGCGACCGCGCCGCCGCCGGCCTGGCCATCGAAGCGGCGCTGACGGGCCGGCTGGTGCTGGCGGCCCTGCCCGCGCGCAGCGCGGCGGACGCGGCGCTGCGCCTGCTCGACATGGCAGCCGATCCGTTCGGCGCCGCCACCGCGCTGGCCGCCGTGCTGGCGCAGCGGCTGGCCCGGAAACTGTGCACGGCGTGCCGCCAGCCGTATCACCCCGGCGCGGCGGAACTGGAACTGCTGCTGACGGAATACTGCGCCGAGCTGCAGCCGGATGACGATGACGCCAGCGATGACGCCGGCGACGACGCCGGCGATGCCGGCCGTGTTGCCGCCTACATTACCGCCAACCATGCCGCCAACAGTGCCGCAAATCATGCCGCGAACCATGCCGATCCTGTGCGCGAGCAGGTGCTGGCCGGCTGGCGCGAGCGCCATGCCGATGTCGCAGGGCGCTTCACCCTGTACCGCGCGGTTGGCTGCGCCGAGTGCCGCGGCGGCTACCGGGGACGCGCCGGGCTGTTCGAACTGATGACGATGGGCCGGCGCACCGCCCGGCTCCTGGTCCGGCGTTCCGCGCCTGATCGGCTGGTGGCGGCGGCACTGGAGGACGGCATGCGCACGCTGAAGATGGACGGCATCGACAAGGTACTGGCCGGCATCACCGACATCGGCATGGTGCGCGCGGCCTGCGCAAGGTAGGAAGGATACATGGAGAAACTGAAAGGTACCGTGACCGAACTGCGTCGCGGAAAAAGCGTGTCGTACAACCCCAAGACCGGCACCAGCACGATCCACGCCGCGGTATTCCGGCTGGACGGGCAACTGGTGAAGATCGTCTCGTCGACACCGCTGGTGATCGCCGAGGGCCAGCAGATGCTGGTGGTCGGGCGCCGCCGTGCCAAGGTGTTCGCGGCCTACGCCCACCGCAATCTCAGCACCGGCCACGAAGGCCACGAAGGCTGGGCCACCCGCCTGCTGGTGACGATCTTCGTCGTCACCGCAGCGCTGTGGCTGGCCTCCCTGATGGGCGGTTCCTATGCGGCGGTGGCCGGCATCGCGTTCGTGGCGCTCGGCTTCGCGATGGCCTGGCGCTCGCTGGAAGTGGTGCAGGCGCTGGTGATGCTGCGCCGCTGAGCGCAGTTCGCCGATCTGCCGCCGCGCTGCGGGGCCGCCGCCTACAGCCGCTTGCCGAAGCACACGGCGGCATCGTTGCCCACGTACCTGCCGAAGTTCGGGATGCGCAGGTAGCCCTGCCCGTCGTAGAAGCGCACCGCGCGCGCGTTGACCTTGCGCGTTTCCAGCCACAGGCCGCGGTAGCCCAGGGCGGCGGCGCGGGACTCCAGGAACGCTAGCATGGCCGCGCCGGCGCCGCTGCCGGGCCGTGCATACATCCGCTTGACTTCCGCGATGTCGGCGAAGCCGCCGCCGAGCGGGCGCAGCGCGCCGCAGCCGACCGCCCTGCCCGCGCCGTCGCGGGCGATCGCGAACACCGTGCAGGCCGCGGCATCGAACGATGCGCTGCCGTCGTCGCCGGTAATGCCGCGCAGGATGCCGGAGAGCTCATGCATCAGCGCCAGCGCGTCGGCCGAGGCAGGATCGGCGATGGCCACGTCGATGGCGGGGCCGAGCACCTTGTACATGACGCGGGTGGCGCCGAGCGTCGTCCCGGACAGGATGGCGTAGTGCGGGATGTCGCCGGCGGTGCGGTAACCCAGGCCGGCATACAGTTGCTGGGCGCCGCTTCCGACCCATGTGTCGAGCACCAGCAGCGTGCGGCCCAGCGCGCGAGCGCGTGCCTCGGCCGCCTGCAGCAGCCGCCGGCCCAGGCCCAGGCGGCGGCTGCGCGGGTGCACCAGCATCTTGTTCACTTCGGCTCGGTGGGCGCCGTTCGCCGGCGTGGCCAGCGCCAGCTGCACGGTGCCGCAAACGGCGCCTGCGCCGTCGCGGGCGACGAACAGGGTGCGGGCACCGCTATCGACCTGGGCGGCCACGTCGAGCCAGAAGCGGCGCGCGTCGGCCGCCGTGAACGGTGGCAGGAAGCCGACGCTGGCACCGTGCGCCACGCAGGCATGCAGCACGTCGGCAAGGTCGTCGGCAACGGCGCGCACGCCGTCCCCCGTGAGTTCGGCGATCGTCGTCATAATTCACTCATGGTTCGCAGATGGCGATGAGGTAATGGGCCCCGCCGGGGCCGGGGCAGGAAAAGCGCGTCGCGCCGTACAGGCGGAAGCGCAGGCAGTCGCCCGGCTCCAGCCGGTACGTGACGCCGTCGAGCGTATAGTCGAGCAGGCCGTCGATCATCCAGATGTGCTGTTCCAGGCCAGGCTGGGGCGGCTGCGGGTAGTCGATCAGGGCGCCGGCTGGCAGGCGGCCTTCGACCAGTTCGCCGCGCAGTCCGCGCGCCGGCGGCGATACCATGCGCCGGGTGAAACCGCTGGCGGGGTCGGTCCATACCGCCTGGTCGGCCGAGCGGACCAGTTGCACGGCGCCCTCCTCGACCGCTGCGATCAGGCGCGACATCGGCAAGCCGTAAGCCGCGCACAGCTTGCCCAGCAGCGCCGCCGTCGGGCTGCTCTCGCCCCGCTCCAGGCGCGACAGCGTGGCGCGGCTGATGCCGGCGCGCTGCGCCAGTTCTTCCAGCGACCAGCCGCGCTCTTCGCGCAGCAGGGCCAGCCGGGCCACCAGCTTGGTTTCGAATCGGTCGTGATTTCCCATATCCGGGAATATATCCCGAATTTGAGAAAAAGGAAATGTCAGTCCGGTGGCCGCTGCGCGAAGCGCTGCGCCAGCACCGAACAAACCATCAGCTGGATCTGGTGGAACAGCATGATCGGCAGGATGACCATGCCCAGCGACGAGGTGGCGAACAGCACTTTCGCCATCGGCACGCCGGAGGCCAGGCTTTTCTTCGAGCCGCAGAACACGATCGTCACCTCGTCTTCGCGGGAGAAACCCAGCTTGCGGCTGGCATACATCGTCACGGCCAGCACGATTGCCAGCAGCACGCAGCAGACGACGCCCAGCGTGACGAGGACGGTGGGCGACAGCTTGTGCCACAGCCCTTCGTTGACCGCCGCCGAAAACGCCGTGTAGATCACCAGCAGGATCGAGCCCTGGTCGACGAATTTCAGCATCGGCTTGTGGCGGTCGATCCACTTGCCGATCAGGGGGCGCAGCAACTGGCCGGCGATGAACGGCACCAGCAGCTGCAGCACGATGGCCAGCACCGCGTCGCCGGTGGAGCGTTCCACATGGCCCTGCACCACGAAGGCGGAGACCAGCAGCGGCGTGATGAAGATGCCGAGGAAGTTCGACGCGGAGGCGCTGCATACCGCGGCCGGCACGTTGCCGCGCCCCATCGCGGTCAGCGCGATCGACGACTGCACGGTGGATGGCAGCATGCACAGGAACAGCAGGCCGACATACAGTTCGGGCGTCAGCACCTGCAAGGCGATCGGCTTGAACGCCAGGCCGAGGATGGGGAACAGCACGAAGGTGGAGCACAGCACCAGCAGGTGCAGGCGCCAGTGCGTGATGCCGGCGATAACGGCTTCGCGTGACAGCTTGGCGCCGTGCAGGAAGAACAGCAGGCCGATCACGAAGGTCGTGATATCGCCGAGCACCACGGCCACCTGCCCGGTACAGGGCAGCAGCGTGGCGACGCCGACGGTGGCCAGCAGGATCAGCGTGAAATTGTCGGGCTTGAACTTCGAGAGGGTGGAGAGAACGGAAGACATACGGGATTCTAGCCGAATACAAAAAAAGGGAGCCGCGGCTCCCTTTGATTCCAGGCGGTGCCTGCTTACAGGATCTGGGTGCCGATCCACCAGCCGATGGCGGCCACGAACGCCGAAGCGGGAATCGTGAAGACCCAGGCCCAGACGATGTTGCCGGCCACGCCCCAGCGCACGGCCGACAGGCGCTGCGCGGAGCCGACGCCGACGATCGCGCCGGTGATCGTGTGCGTGGTCGAGACGGGCACGCCCCAGAACGAGGCCATCAGCAGCGTGATCGCGCCGCCCGTTTCGGCACAGAAGCCGCCGACCGGTTTCAGCTTGGTGATCTTCTGGCCCATCGTCTTGACGATGCGCCAGCCACCGAACAGCGTGCCGAAGCTGATCATGCCGTAGCACGACACGATCACCCAGGTGGGCGGCTCGGTCGCGTCGGCCGCGACGTGGCCCGAAGCGATCAGCAGCATCCAGATGATGCCCATGGTTTTCTGCGCATCGTTGCCGCCGTGGCCCAGGCTGTAGGCGGCCGCGGAGGCCAGCTGCAGCCGGCGGAACCATGTGTCGATGCGGCGCGGTGTCGACTTCACGAACACCCAGGACACGATCAGCATGATCAGCGTGCCCAGGAAGAAGCCCAGCAGCGGTGCCACGACGATGAAGATCACGGTCTTGATCAGGCCACTGGCGATCAGTGCGCCGGTACCGGCCTTGGCGACTGCCGCGCCTACCAGGCCGCCGATCAGCGCGTGCGAGGACGACGACGGAATGCCGTAGTACCACGTGATCACGTTCCACACGATGGCGCCCACCAGGGCGCCGAAGATCACGTGATGGTCCACCACGTGCGGGTCGATGGTGCCCTTGCCGATCGTCGTCGCCACGTGCAGGCCGACGACGAAGATCGCCACGAAGTTGAAGAACGCGGCCATCGCCACGGCGGTCTGCGGCTTCAGGACGCCGGTCGAGACGACCGTCGCGATCGCGTTCGCGGCGTCGTGGAAGCCGTTCATGAAGTCGAAGAGCAGCGCCAGGGCAATCAGGAGCCCCAGCGCGTAGATGCTGATTTCTAAGGTCTGCATGTTGTTGTTTTACCGTGCGACGCTTACGCGTTCTCGACGATGATGCCTTCGATGATGTTGGCCACGTCTTCGCAGCGGTCGGTCACGGTTTCCAGGATCTCGTAGATCGCCTTCATCTTGATCAGGTTGCGCACGTCCGGCTCGTCGCGGAACAGCTTGGACATGGCGGCGCGCATTACATGGTCGGCGTCCGATTCCAGGCGGTCGATTTCCTCGCAGATGCCGACGATGTCGCGGGCATTGTCCATGTTCGACAGCAGGGCCACGGCTTCCTTCACCTTTTCGCAGCAGGCCAGCACCAGCTCGGCCAGGCGCTTGGCTTCCGGCGTGACGGCATGCAGGTCGTACAGCGACACGGTCTGGCCGGCGTCTTCCATCATGTCCAGGATGTCGTCCATCTTGGTGATCAGCTTGTGGATGTCGTCCCGGTCGATCGGCGTGATGAACGTCTTGTGCAGCAGGTCCACCGTGGTGTAGGTGATCTTGTCGGCCTGTTTCTCGATGCTTTCGATCGCATGCACGCGGTTTTCCAGGTCATCGAAATTGGTCATCAGGCCCAGCATTTCTTTCGCGCCCTTGACGCACAGTTCAGCATGCTGGTTGAACAGGTCAAAGAATTTGCCCTCGGTGGGCATCAGGCGTCCAAACATATTATTCTCCGTTGGTTGATTCGGGGGTGCTGCCGGGGCCGCTGCTCTAAGCGGCCCCTCTTGGTGCTGGTGATCAGTCGCCCTGGTAGATCGACAGATTACCGGTGTAGTTGCCGAACTTGGTGTACATGCCCATCCATGTCAGACGGATCGCGCCGATCGGGCCGTTACGCTGCTTGCCGATGATGATCTCGGCGGTACCCTTGTCCGGTGAGTCGGGGTTGTAGACCTCGTCCCGGTACAGGAAGATGATGACGTCCGCATCCTGTTCGATAGCGCCGGATTCGCGCAGGTCGGACATCACGGGACGCTTGTTGGGCCGCTGTTCCAGCGAGCGGTTCAGCTGCGACAGCGCGATCACCGGGCAGTGCAGCTCCTTCGCCAGGCCCTTCAACGATCGCGAGATCTCGGAAATCTCGGCGGCGCGGTTGTCGCCTTGCTGCGAGCCCGTCATCAGCTGCAGGTAGTCGACGATGATGAGGCCCAGCTTGCCGCACTGGCGCGCCAGGCGGCGCGCGCGGGCGCGCATCTCGATCGGATTCAGCGCCGGCGTCTCGTCGATGTACAGCTGGGCTTCATTCATTTTCTGGATCGCGTGCGTCAGGCGCGGCCAGTCTTCATCGTTCAGCTTGCCGGTACGCAGGCGATGCTGGTCGAGCTGGCCAACGGAGCCCAGCATACGCATCGCCAGCTGCGCGCCGCCCATCTCCATCGAGAAGACGGCAACGGGCAGGCCCGCTTCGATGGCGACGTTCTCACCGATGTTGACGGAAAATGCCGTCTTGCCCATCGATGGACGGCCGGCCACGATGACCAGGTCGCCGGGCTGCAGGCCGGACGTCATTTTGTCCAGGTCGGCAAAGCCGGTCGGCACGCCGGTGATCTCGCTGCCGCTGTCGCGGCTGTACAGTTCGTCGATGCGCTCGACCACCTGGGTGAGCAGCGGCTGCACCGCGGTCCAGCCGGACGAGCCGCGCGAGCCCTGCTCGGCGATCGCGAAGATCTTCGACTCCGCTTCGTCGAGCATCTGCTTGACTTCCTTGCCCTGCGGGCTGAACGCATTGCCGGAGATTTCGTCGGCCACGGTGATCAGCTTGCGCAGCACGCCGCGGTCGCGCACGATCTCGGCATATCGGCGGATGTTCGCCGCCGATGGCGTGTTTTGCGCCATCGCATTCAGGTACTGCAGGCCGCCCACTTCATCGGCCTTGCCCAGCATCGTCAGCGCTTCGAACACGGTGATCACGTCGGCCGGTTTGCCGCCATTGATCAGGCGGATCATCTGTTCGAAGATGATCCGGTGGTCGTAACGGTAGAAATCCTCCGCGTGCATGAAGTCGGCGATGCGGTCCCATGCGGCGTTATCGCGCAACAAACCGCCGATCACCGATTGTTCGGCTTCGATGGAATGGGGCGGGATACGGAGGGAATCGACTTGCGGGTCGGATGGGGCATTCATGGCGCGCATTATACCTGCATAAGCAGGCCAAAGTTCATAATGGTTGGCAAGATCGCTGCCCTGCCGGCAGCTTTGTGACAGCTTGATGACACCCTCGCAGCTCTGTTATAGCAGCCAAATGTCAGGCTTGTCGCGCTTCATGCGGCAGCGGAAACAGCGTGTTGCGGACGCATGCTTCGGGTGCCGCTTCGGCGCTGCTGCGCGGGCTGCATGCAGGGCCTCGCGGCACCGGCGCCGGCAATAAAAAAGCCGGGCGAACCCGGCTTTTTTAATTGTACGACTGTCTTACCGAGGAAAGAATCCCGGCAATCAGGCGGTTTCGCCCACGACGGCGACGGTCACATCGACCACCACGTCCGTGTGCAGGGAAACCGACACCGGGTGCTCGCCGGTGGTCTTCAGCGGGCCGTTCGGCAGGCGCACGGCAGCTTTCTCGACCGGGAAACCGGCCTTCGACAGGGCTTCGGCGATGTCGAAGTTGGTGACGGAGCCGAACAGGCGGCCATCGACGCCGGCCTTCTGCGACACGGTCACGGTCATGCCGTTCAGCTTTTCGCCCTGGCCTTGTGCGGCAGCCAGCTTTTCGGCGGCGGCTTTTTCCAGTTCGGCGCGCTTGGTTTCAAACTCGGCCACGGCGGCCGTGGTGGCGCGGCGTGCCAGTTTTTGCGGGATCAGGAAGTTACGTGCGTAGCCGTCCTTGACCTTCACCACGTCGCCCAGGTTGCCGACGTTGATAACTTTTTCCAGCAGAATGATTTGCATAATGTTCTCCAGTTCTATCTGTACTGCTGCCGATTAGGCGTGGTGCAGATCGGTGTACGGCAGCAGGGCCAGGTAGCGCGCGCGCTTGATCGCGGTATCCACTTGACGCTGGTAGTGCGCCTTCGTGCCGGTCAGGCGTGCCGGCATGATCTTGCCGTTTTCCTGGATGAAATCTTTCAGGGTGTCGACGTCTTTGTAGTCGACCTGCTCAACGCCAGCGGCGGTGAAGCGGCAGAACTTCTTACGCTTGAACAGCGGGTTCTGCTGTTTGCGCTTTTCTTTCAGCTTGGCTTTGTTTTTGTCGAACTTTTTACCGAATGCCATTTTAGGCTCCTGTATTAAATATTGTGTCGCTCAGGCGGCACGAAAATCAATGATGTGAAAAACCAGGCTCTTGCTGTTGCGGCCTTTCCTGGCGAGGAACCCCGTGAATTCGTAGGTGCCTCCCAGTGGCGCGCCGCTGAAACGGCCTGAAATCTCTCCCGCGGCAACCGCGGCGATCTCAAACTCCGTCAGGCGGGCGATGCCTGCCTCGATCTGCTGCGAACTGTGCTGCAAGATTGCATTCACGATCGGCAGCCCGGCGGGGGTATAGCGAATGACTTCCCGCTCGGTGATCAGGCCGGTAAACCTCAGCTCGTTCAGCAAGACTCCGTGGATTTAGGCTGCTGCTGCTGCTGCAGGAGCGGCCGCGGCTTCGGCGCGGTGGCTCTTGGCGGCGTCTTCACGCTGGACCGACTTCATCATCGGCGAAGGAGCGGTTTCCGCTTTCTTCATCTTGACGGTCAGGTGGCGCAGCACGGCATCATTGAATTTGAACGCGGTTTCCAGTTCGACCAGCGTATCGTTGTCGCACTCGATGTTCAGGCAGATGTAGTGTGCCTTGGCCAGTTTCTGGATCGAGTACGCCATTTGACGGCGGCCCCAGTCTTCCACGCGGTGCACGTTACCGCCGCGCGAGGTCACGCTGGCCTTGTAACGTTCGATCATCGCGGGCACTTGCTCGCTCTGGTCCGGATGGACGATAAATACGATTTCGTAGTGACGCATGCAAACTCCCTTAAGGACTGTTGATAGCCCACCCTGGCGTCAAGACAGGTGTGGGAAGAGGTAAGCCCGCAAGCATAGCAGGATTTTTCGGCGCTGGCTAGCCGCGCGGCCGGGCGGCAACCGACCCGAAAGCAGCCGGAAGCAGCCTTCCGGGCCGGTTTCGCGGCATCCCGCGTCACACCGGCAGGCGTGAAATGACGGCCTGGCGCAACGGCGTAGCGCCGTCTTGCGCGGAAATTTTCCTGGAAAACAGGGTCCGTCCCCATTTTTCGGGAAATATTTCTCGCCCGGGAGGGTTTTCCCTTGCATTCACGCCGACACTGTACAAAAATACAGACTGTCTATATACACAGCAATCTGGTCATGATCAAGCTCACCGCAAGGCAGGAACAAATTCTCAACCTGATCAGGGACGCCATCGAATCCACCGGCTTCCCGCCGACCCGCGCGGAGATCGCCGCCGAGTTGGGATTCAAGTCGGCCAATGCGGCCGAAGAGCACCTGAAGGCGCTGGCGCGCAAGGGGGCCATTGAAATCACCGCCGGCACGTCGCGCGGCATCCGCCTGCTGGGCGAGCGCGCGCGCGCCAACCCGGCCGCGGCGCAATCCGGCACGGACTTCCTGCCGCAGGTGCCTGCGGCATTGCTGATGCAGTTGCCGCTGATTGGCCGCGTGGCCGCCGGCTCGCCGATCCTGGCGCAGGAAAACCTGGAAAAAACCTACAGCGTCGACCCGGCGCTGTTTTCAGCGAAGCCCGATTTCCTGCTGAAGGTGCGCGGCGAATCGATGCGCGACGTCGGCATCATGGATGGCGACCTGCTGGCGGTGAAGAAAGTGGACAGTGCCAAGAACGGCCAGATCGTCGTGGCCCGCATCGGCAGCGAAGTGACCGTGAAGCGCTACCGCCGTACCGGTTCCACGATCGAACTGCTGCCGGAAAACCCAGACTTCAAGATCATCACCGTAACGCCGGACGACGAATTCGCACTCGAAGGCCTGGCCGTCGGCCTCCTGCGCACCTGGCATTGATGGCTCAGCCGCTGCCTTGACGGGATGCGCTGACGAGCCGCATGGCTGTCAGCGCAGGGCATATCCGGCAGTGCGCCCACGCTCCGGGCAGCAGGCCTGCTGGCGCTCAGCGCCTGGTGGGCGGCGTCGCGATGCGGCCGCGGAAGTCATTCTGGCGGCTCTGGAAGTCCCGGTTGATGGCGTCCGATGCCACCTTGTCGGCCTTGAAGCGCTCGTTGGCCTGGATCGCCAGTTTTTCCGATGCCTGGAACCAGCTGTCATACCTGGCCACGAGCGGTTCGGCCTGCGCCTTCCCTTCCGCGGCCAGCCTGGCATAAGCGCTTTCCATGCGCTGGCGGGCGCCGTCGAACTCCTGTTCGTTCATCAGGTCGGCAACGTCCCTGGGAATCTTCGAACCGGCCGGCATCGCATTCTGCAACTGCTGGACGAAACCGTTATAGCACTCCTGCCACGCCGAATACTGCTTGTTGACGCGCGTCACGGCGTCCTTGCCGAGAGACGACGCTGGAATATCCGGCGTCGCGCACTGGTACTTCGCGTACGCCAGGTCGGCCCCATCGTACTGCTGCACGTAGTAATCGATGTCGGCACGCCGCGTTTCACGCAGGCGCATCGTTTCCAGCGCAGCGGCCGCTTCCTTGCTGCCGGCTGTCGCGGCTTTCTGGAACCATTGCCGCGCCGCCGCATCGTCCGCCTTGTAGCCCTCGCCATACCAGTGCATTTCGCCGAGATGGAACTGCGCATCCGCGTTGCCGGCCGCCGCAAGGCGCTCGTAGATCGCGCTTGCCTGGGCATAGGCGCGCGTTTCGAGCAGCCGCTTGGCCTCGGCAAGATCATCCGCGAAGGCAGAATTGGCAATCACTGCGGCGACAAGGAAAAACGCGGCATGTTTCACGACAGCTCCTTTTGATGTATTAGGAATAAAACAAAAGAATAAGCCATTCATGCGCCAATGGCGCGGGGTACTTGGCATTTGCACCATTTGTTGCAGGAAGGCTACAGTCGTATGCAACATGCATAGCGCCGCGCGCGACCGCTGTACGCCGGCGGCAGGCGGGAGCGGAGTCGCACCCGCCTGCGCCGCTCATGTGCCGCTCATGTGCCGCTCATGCGCCGCTTATGGCCACTCATGGGCCACTTATGTGCCGCTCATGCACCGGTTACGCGTCGAGCGCCAGGCGGAAGTCGTCGACCAGGTCGGCCGTGTCCTCGATGCCGACCGATACGCGGATCAGCGATTCGGCAATGCCCATCGAGGCACGGCGCTCGGCACCCATCTCGTAGAAGATCGTGTGGGCGACCGGGATCACCAGCGTCCGGGTGTCGCCCAGGTTGGAGGCCGGCACGGCGATCTTCAGGCGGTTCAGGTAATCGAAGCAGTCGATGCCATCGCGCAGTTCGAAACTGAACAGCGAGCCGTAGGCCTTGAACAGGCCGGTGGCGATGCCGTGCTGGGGGTGCGACGGCAAGCCGGGATAATGCACGGCTGCCACGCGCGGATCGGCCGCCAGCATGTCCGCCAGGGCCTGCGCGTTGGCGCAGGTGCGCTCCATGCGCAGCGCCAGCGTTTCGGCACCGACGGCGATGTGGTGCGCCGCTTCCGGCCCCAGCGAAGCGCCGAAGTCGCGCAAGCCCTTGGCACGCACCTGCGTGATGCCCCACATCGCCGGGGCAGCCTTCTTGTAGTTCTCGAAGATGTTCGGGAAGCGGCCCCAGTCATAGGCGCCGGTATCGGTCAGACTGCCGCCCAGCGCATTGCCGTGGCCGGCGATCGATTTCGTCAGCGAATTGACGACCAGGCCCGCGCCCACCGTTTTCGGCTGGAACAGGTAAGGCGTCGTCATCGTATTGTCGACGATGTACAGGATGCCTTTCGCGGCGCACAGCGCGCCAATACGCTCCAGGTCGGCAATCTGCGTGCGCGGATTGGCGATGGTCTCGACGAACACGATGCGCGTGTTCTCCTTCAGCGCGCTTTCGACATTGGCGACATCGGTCGCGTCGACGAAGTCCACGCCCACGCCCTGCCCCGCCACCGTCTGCCACAGGGAGTTCGTATTGCCGAACAAGAACGACGACGACACCACGTGGTCGCCGGCGCGCAGCAGCGCCTGGAACACGGCACCGATCGCCGCCATGCCGGTGGCGAAGCACAGCGTGGCCACGCCGCCCTCCATCTTGTTGACCTTTTCCTCCAGTGCGGAAACGGTCGGATTGCCTTGGCGGCCATAGCGGAAGCCCGGCTCGCGGCCCTGGAACACCGAGGCCAGCTGGCGCGCATCGGTATAACCGAAGGCGACGGATGTGTGGACCGGCTTGTGCAACGATCCCTGCTCGATGGTTTTCTGGCGGTCGCCGTGCAGGATCGTGGTGGTGAAACCGTAGTTTTTCTTGTCGTTCATGTCGTAGCGGGAGAAAGTAACCAGCACGCGCTGGCTGTTTGACACTGGTGGCCCGGCAATCCGGGACAGTCCCCAATTTCACATTTCGGTGGTCTTACAACGTTGTACAACGTTGGGGACTGTCCCCGATGTTGCATTCGGTTGTTTTGCAACGCTCGGGCACTCGGCTTGGCGCGGAAAAAAAGGCTCCGCGAGGAGCCCTTGGTTTTTACGCTTCGGTGGTGGCCGCGTTCAGGTTCAGCTGCGTGCGCGCGGCGTCTTCGACTTTCGCCTTGGGGTTGTGGCGCGCATGCTCGATGCGGTCGAGGTAGTCGGCCGATACGTCGCCAGTGATGTACTTGCCGTCGAAGCAGGAGGCTTCGAAGCTGGTCAGCGCCGGGTTGACGTCGGAGATTGCCTTCTTCAGGTCGTCGAGATCCTGGTACACCAGCGCGTCGGCGGTGATTTCCTTGCATACCTCGTCGACGGTGCGGCCGTGGGCGATCAGCTCGTCGCGCGTCGGCATGTCGATACCGTACACGTTCGGGTACAGCACCGGCGGCGCGGCGGAGGCGAAGATCACTTTCTTGGCGCCGGAGTCGCGCGCCATCTGCACGATTTCGCGGCTGGTGGTGCCGCGCACGATCGAATCGTCGACCAGCAGCACGTTCTTGCCCTTGAACTCGTCGCCGATGGCGTTCAGCTTCTGGCGCACCGATTTCTTGCGCAGCGCCTGGCCCGGCATGATGAAGGTGCGGCCGATGTAGCGGTTCTTGATGAAGCCTTCGCGGTATTCCTTGCCGAGGCGCAGTGCCAGCTGGATCGCGGCGGGGCGCGACGAATCGGGGATCGGCATCACCACGTCGATGTCGTCCGCCAGGCCTTCGCGCTTGATCTTCTCGGCCAGGTATTCGCCCATCTTCAGGCGCGTGCTGTAGACGGAGGCGCCGTCGATCACGGAATCGGGACGCGCCAGGTACACGTATTCGAACACGCACGGATTGAGCGTCGGGTTGTCGGCGCAGATGCGCGCGTGCAGCTTGTTGTCGGCATCGATGAACACGGCTTCGCCCGGCTCGACGTCGCGCACGAAGCGGAAACCGGCGCCTTCCAGCGCCACCGATTCGGACGCCAGCATGTACTCGGTGCCCTGCTCCGTCTCGTTGATGCCCAGGCACAGCGGGCGAATGCCGTACGGGTCGCGGAAGCCCAGCAGGCCGACATCGGCGATCTGCGCCACGGCCGCGTAGCCACCGCGCACGCGGCGGTTCAGCACCGTGACGGCGTCGAACAGCGTGCCCGCATCCAGCGAATAACCGGTGGTGGCGCGCATGATCTCGTGCGCCAGCACGTTCAGCAGCACTTCCGAATCGGAGTCCGTGTTGATGTGGCGGCGATCGTTCTTGAACATCTCGGTCTTGAGCTGTTCCCAGTTGGTGAGGTTGCCATTGTGCGCCAGCGTGATGCCGAACGGCGCATTGACGTAGAACGGTTGCGCTTCCTCTTCCGACGACGAACCGGCCGTCGGGTAGCGGCAGTGGCCGATGCCCG
Source organism: Pseudoduganella sp. jia 9 (assembly GCF_055502615.1). Lineage (NCBI taxonomy): Bacteria > Pseudomonadati > Pseudomonadota > Betaproteobacteria > Burkholderiales > Oxalobacteraceae > Pseudoduganella > Pseudoduganella sp. jia 9. Next base: position 69,473 of record NZ_JBUPWE010000024.1, read on the forward strand.
AATTGCCCATCAGCGAACGCATGTTCCGGGTGCGGAACACGTCACGCACGAGGCCGTTCGCCTTGTGCATCGAGAACATGCTGCTGTGATTCGTTGCGATACCGGCCGCATCCTGGCCGCGGTGCTGCAACAGCAGCAGCGCGTCATACAGCAGCTGGTTGACAGGTTGATGGGAAACGACGCCGACGATGCCACACATATTGTGCTCCTGAACAGGGTGCTGCTTGATGGTAGAAATTCTAAAATTGCACATGCTGCGCCACGGCAGCGGGAAGGAACGGTTTCACGGTACGCACGCCCGTTTCCGCGATGGGGGAGAACAGTGCCTCGCGCCAGAAGTCCTGCTGCGGGATCGACGTCATGCCGCACAATATGACGCCCGCCAGCACGATTACAAGCCCGCGCCCCAGGCCGAACAGGCCGCCCAGGCCGCGGTCGGCCAGTGTCATGCCGCCGGCCTCGACCAGTGCCGACACGGCCATCGACAGCAAGCCCATCAGGATGCGCACGCCGATGAACAGTGCCAGGAACGCCACGATCAGCCGTACTGCTTCGCCAGGAATCGCGGCCGGCAACAAGGCCGCGAGTTCCCCGCTGTAGGCGTTGGCAACCACGAAGGCCACGATCCAGCCCAGCAGCGACAGCATTTCCTTGACCAGGCCCCGCAGCGTGCTGACGATGATGGAGGTAATCAGCACGAACAGCACCAGGTAATCGAAGATGGTCAACGCGGGCATTGGTATGCAAAGGTGGTCACGCGAATCCGGCAGTGCGTCAGGCCGGGCTCAGGCTGCCCGACAGGCCGATCTTCTGCAGCTTCGCCTTGGCCTTTTCCGCTTCCTCGCGGCTGCCGAACGGCCCCACCTTCACACGGGTCAGTTCGCCGGAGGGCGATTTCTGCGTAAACGACCGGATGCCGGCATCGCGCAGCTTGCCCTGCAATTCCTCGACCTTGTCGCGGGCGGCCAGCGCAGCCACCTGGATCACGTAGCGGCCGCTATCCGCCGCGGCCGGGGCCGGCGCTGGAGCCGCCTTGCCTTCCAGCAGTGCCAGTGCGCGCGCCGCGTCGTCGGACTTCGCTGCCGGCTTCGCCTCGTGCCGGGCTTCCTGCTTCGGTTCAGGCTTTGCTTCAGCCACCTTGGGTTCAGCCACCTTGGGTTCAGGCTTCTTCGGTTCAGGCCGGATCTCGGCAACCTTCTTCGGCTCGGGCTTGGGCTCATCCCAGCCCGCCACTTTCGGCGCAGGCTTCGGTTCCGGCTTCGCCTGATGCTTCGGCTCCGGCTTCGCTTCCACCTTGGCCACCTTCGCCGGCTCGGCTTTCACCGGTTCGGGCAGCGGCCGCGGCGGTGCGGCAACCACCGGGGTATGGTCTTCCGGTTCGACGATTTCCTCGCTCTGGTCGAGCGCCTCGGCCTGCGCGGTCTTGCTGTCGCCGGACTGCTCACTGTCGGGCTCACTGGCCGGCTCGCTGTCCGGCTTGCTGCCCGCTGGCTGGTCGGTGTCGGGTTTGTCGCGTGGCGGAATCTGGATGGCGATGTCGTTGGCCAGCGGCTTCGGCTCGGAATCGAGCACCATCGGCAGGCCGATCGCGACGGCAAGCGCCAGCGCGATCGCCCCGACCAGGCGGCGGCGCGCGCGCTTTTTCTCGGGAAGTACCGGATCGGGCGCATCCTTTCGGCCGCGGCCGCGGGTCGCGCCGGCGCTGCCGTCGGCGGACGAAGCGCGCTTGGAGCGGGCCCGCTCGGTGATCGCGCGGTCATCCGCTGCGCGGTAGTAGCCGCTGTCTTCAGGGGACTGCTGCTTGTTTTTGCCGAATTTCGAGAACAAGCCCATGCGTGATATCAGTGAAGAGAGGATTTTCGGGCGGCCATGACGCCGGCCACCGTCAGGAACGAGCCAAAGACCACAATTCTATCATTCTCGCCCGCCCGGCTCATTGCATTTGCAAAAGCTTGTGCCGGGGTATCGAAGACATTGACGGTTTTTTCATGGGGGTCCGGCACGGTACCCTGCACTTTCGCGGCCAGTTCCGATGCGCTGGCGGCGCGCGGCGACGGCAGCGTTGCCAGGCACCAGTGATCGATCGAGCCGCCGATGGCCTTGATGACGCCATCGATATCCTTGTCGTGCATCGAGCCGAACACCGCGAACGTGTACGGGTGGTAACCCATGTTGCCGAGGTTCTGGTTCAATGCCGAAGCCGCATGGGGATTGTGCGCCACGTCGAGGATCACGGTGGGGCGGCCAGGCAGCACCTGGAAACGGCCCGGCAGTTCGACGGTGACGAGCCCATGGCGCACTTCCTGCGCGCCGACCGGCAGCTCGTTCTTCAGCACTTCCAGGGCAGCCAGCGCGGCCGAGGCGTTCAGCAGCTGGTTGGCGCCGCGCAGGCTCGGATAGGCCAGCGCGTTGCGGCGCTGGTTGCGGCCGCCATAGTTCCACTGCTGCTTGTCGCCGGCATAGTTGAAGTCGCGCCCCATCAGCCACAGGTCGGCACCGATCGCGTTGGCATGGTCGACCAGCGCCTGCGGCGGCACCGGATCGCTGCAGATCGCCGCCTTGCCGGGCCGGAAGATACCGGCCTTTTCAAAGCCGATCTGCTCGCGCGTGCCGCCCAGGTAATCGACATGGTCGATGTCGACGCTGGTGACGATGGCGACATCGGCATCGATGACGTTGACGGCGTCGAGGCGGCCGCCCAGGCCCACTTCGAGGATCGCCACGTCGAGTGCCGACCTGCTCATCAGGTGCATGATCGCCAGCGTGGTGAATTCGAAGTAGGTCAGCGGCGTGTCGCCGCGCACGGCCTCGACCGCATCGAAGGCCTCGACCAGCATGGCGTCCGAGGCCAGATCGCCATTGACCCGGGCGCGCTCGTTGAAGTCGAGGAAGTGCGGCTTGATGTACAGCCCGACCCGGTAGCCGGCGCGCAGCAGGATCGATTCCAGCATCGCGCAGGTGGAGCCCTTGCCGTTGGTGCCGGCCACCATGATCACCGGGCAGGTGAACTGGAGCTGCAGGCGTTCCTTGACGGCGCGCACGCGGTCGAGGCCCATGTTGATGACGGTTTCGGCGTGGCGCGATTCCAGCAGCGCAAGCCATTCTGGCAGGGTGGTCGGGGTGGGCATGTCAGTTGGAGAAAAGCGGGGGTTGTGCGCAAAGACGTGATTCTATCGCAGGACGTGAAACGGGGCCGGGGTCCCTGCGGACCCGGCCCCGTCGTGCCGCGCTGCGGTGGCGTTATTCCAGGACGATCACGCCAGCACTTCGGCGGCCTGGTTCTGCAGCAGCGCCAGCAGGCGCGCGATTTCTTCGCGCATCTTGCGGCGGTCGACGATCATGTCGATCGCGCCCTTGGTGAGCAGGAATTCGCTGCGCTGGAAGCCTTCCGGCAGCTTTTCGCGCACGGTGTTCTCGATCACGCGCGGGCCGGCAAAACCGATCAGCGCCTTCGGCTCGGCCATCACCACGTCGCCCATGAAGGCGAACGAAGCCGACACGCCGCCCATCGTCGGGTCGGTCAGCACGCTGATGAAGGGCAGCTTCTTCTCGGACAGCTTGGTCAGCATCGACGTCGTCTTGGCCATCTGCATCAGCGACAGCAGGCCTTCCTGCATGCGCGCACCGCCGGTGGCGGTGATGCAGATGAACGGCACCTTCTGCTCGAGCGCCACCTGGGCCGCGCGGGCGAAGCGTTCGCCGACCACGGAACCCATCGAGCCGCCCATGAATTCGAACTCGAAGCAGGCGACGACGACGGGCAGGCTCATGATCGAGCCGCCCAGGCATACCATCGCATCGGTCTCGCCGGTGGCTTCCATGGCCTGCTTCAGGCGGTCCGGATATTTCTTGCTGTCCTTGAACTTCAGCGAATCGACCGGCAGCGTTTCCTGGCCGATCTCATAGCGGCCGCCGGCGTCGAGCAGCGCATCGAGGCGCTCGCGGGCGCGGATGCGCATGTGGTGATCGCATTTCGGGCAGACATGCAGGTTCGACTCGAGATCGGTACGGTACAGCACCGCCTCGCAGGAGGGACACTTGACCCACAGGCCTTCCGGCATCGTCTTGCGGGCGGCGGCTTCCGAGCGCTGGATGCGGGGGGGAAGCAGTTTTTCCAACCAGCTCATATTTTCTCCTGTTGCTCTAACTTAGGGGCGAAGTGTAGCCGTTTCCGCCTGTCGTGTCGAACATTCAAAATTGACAATTTTATGCACGAACGTGAGATTCCATGCGGCCTGCGAAGGCAATGGCCGGCCCATGTCCCGGCGCCAGCACGGGGACACGGGCCCGACCATGAAATTTACGCGTCGAGCGCTTCCCGGATGCCGGCAACGAAAGCCTGCACGGCGGCCGGCGCCTGCTCCGGCTCGGATGCTTCGATTTCCTGGATGATCCGGCTGCCGATGACGACGGCATCCGCCACGCCGGCCAGCGCCTTCGCGGTAGCGGCATCGCGGATGCCGAAGCCCACGCCGATCGGCAGGCTGACGTGCTGGCGGATCGCCGCGATGCGCTCGGCCACCTGGGCGGTGTCGATGTGGCCGGCACCGGTCACGCCCTTCAGCGACACATAGTAGGAGAAACCACTGCCGACCTTGGCAACCTGCGCGATGCGCTCTTCGGTCGAGGTCGGTGCCAGCAGGAAGATTAGGTCGAGGCCGGCGGCGCGCATTTTCGCGGCGAACTCTTCGCATTCCTCGGGCGGGTAATCGACGACGATCGCGCCATCGGCCCCGGCCTCCCGGGATTGCTCGACGAAGGCATCGACGCCGATGCGCTCGATCGGGTTGGCATACCCCATCAGCACCACCGGCGTGTGCTGGTTGGTCTTGCGGAATTCGCGCACGTAGTCGAACACATGGCGGATGCCGACGCCATGCACCAGTGCGCGCTCGCAGGCACGCTGGATGACGGGGCCTTCGGCCATCGGATCGGAAAACGGCACGCCGAGTTCCAGCACGTCGGCACCGCCCGCCACCAGGGCATGCAGCAGCGGCACCGTCGATGTCGGCGCTGGATCGCCGGCGGTAATGAAGGTCACGAGACCGGTCTTGTTTTGCGCTTTCAGCGCGGCGAACGTCTGGGCGATACGGGACATATTATTCTCGGCAAATGTTTCTTGGATGTGGGAGCGGAACAGGGTCGTGGAGCGGTGATCGCCAGCAAGCGATCACGCCTTCCCGACCCGAATGTCGGCGATATTTCTCGACATCGGGGTCAGACCCCGGTTTTGAGCAACTTTCAGCCGAAGTTCATGCCCATCCGCTCGGCCACGGTGTGCATGTCCTTGTCGCCGCGGCCGGACAGGTTGGCCAGCACGATCTGGTCCTTCGGCAGCGTGGCGGCCAGCTTGGCGGCGTAGGCCAGCGCGTGCGACGATTCCAGCGCGGGGATGATGCCTTCGATGTGGCAGCAGTCGTGGAAGGCCTTCAGCGCTTCCTCGTCGGTGATCGACACGTATTGCGCGCGGCCGGAATCCTTCAGCCAGGCATGTTCGGGGCCCACGCCCGGGTAGTCGAGGCCGGCGGACACGGAGTGCGTTTCGATGATCTGGCCATCGTCGCTCTGCAGCAGGTAGGTGCGGTTGCCGTGCAGCACGCCCGGGTAGCCTTTCGTCAGCGATGCGGCGTGCTTGCTGGTGTCGAGTCCCTCGCCGGCCGCTTCCACGCCGATCAGCCGGGTTTCCTTCTGGTCGATGTACGGGTAGAAGATGCCCATCGCATTCGAGCCGCCGCCGATGCAGGCCAGCACGTAGTCGGGCTGGCGGCCGGTCATTTCCGGCATCTGCACCAGGCACTCCTCGCCGATCACGGACTGGAAGTCGCGCACCAGCATCGGATACGGGTGCGGGCCGGCCACCGTGCCGATGATGTAGAACGTGTTCTCGATGTTGGTGACCCAGTCGCGCATGGCTTCGTTCAGCGCATCCTTCAGCGTCTTCGAACCGGACTCGACCGGCACGACGGTGGCGCCCAGCAGCTTCATCCGGTAGACGTTCTGGGCCTGGCGCTTGACGTCCTCGGCGCCCATGTAGACGACGCACTCGAGGCCGAAGCGGGCGCAGATCGTGGCCGTGGCCACGCCGTGCTGGCCGGCGCCGGTTTCGGCGATGATGCGCGGCTTGCCCATGCGCTTGGCCAGTAGCGCCTGGCCGATCACGTTGTTGATCTTGTGCGCGCCGGTATGGTTCAGGTCTTCGCGCTTGAAGTAGATCTGCGCGCCGCCGGCAAGCTCGGACCAGCGCTTGGCATGGTAGATCGGCGATGGCCGGCCGACGAAGTGCTTCAGCTCGTAGCGGAATTCTTCCAGGAATTCGGGATCCTGGCTGTAGCGGGCATAGGCTTCGTTCAGCTCGGCCAGCGCGTAGGTCAGCGTTTCGGCAACGAAGGAGCCGCCGTACGGGCCGAAGTGGCCGGTGCTGTCGGGCAGCTGGTAATCGGTGGCGTGGAACAGCGGTACAGCGAGATCGGATGGGGAGTTCATGTGGCGTTCTCTGAAAACGGGAACGCCGCCGCCGTACAGATCAAGCAGTACGAACCTGTGCGTCGTTCCCGGGGATTGCGTCGCCGGCTTCGACCGCGGCAATGAATTGCGCGATCAGGCCGGCATCCTTGATGCCCTTGGCGGCTTCGACGCCGGAGCTGACGTCAACCGCCCAGGGGCGAACCTGCGCCACCGCGCCAGTCGCATTTTGCGCGCTCAAGCCACCACTCAAAACGGCCCGATGCGCGAGTTCTTTTGGAATGACAGACCAATCGAAAACCTTTCCTGCGCCGCCGTAGGCATCGACATGGGTGTCGAACAGAAGCCCGGCAAAATAGGCGGCATGCAGCCGCGACGAGGCGCGGCACTGTGCGTCGTATTCTAGCAGCTCGCTGCCGGCCGTGGACGGTTTTACCCTGAAAGCCCGGATGAACGGCCGGTTCGCGGCGGCCGCGGCCAGCGCGCATTGCTCGGCCGTTTCGTCGCCATGGAATTGCAGCAGGCTCACCGGCGCCACGCGCACGATGTCGGCCACCTCGTTAGCCGAGGCATTGACGAACAGTCCGACAGCCGTGACGAATGGCGGCAAGCCTGCGATCAGCTCGGCCGCGCGCTGCGGCGTCACATAGCGCGGACTCTTCGGGTAGAACACGAAGCCGATCGCGTCGGCACCGGCGGCCACGGCGGCAGCCACGTCTTCTTCGCGGGTCAGGCCGCAGATCTTGATGCGGGTACGATGCAGGTTCATTTTTTCACCAGTCAGAAAGCGGGAAGGATGCGCGGGGACTCCTGCGGCAGGCCCCATTTGCTGTCGTATTCGATCTGTGCCAGGTACAGACCGTCCGGCATGAAGGTGGGGGCCGCCAGGGTGCGGTTGCGGCCCGCCAGCAGTTCGCCCAGCCAGTCGGTATTTTCGCGGCCCTGCCCCACGTAGATCAGCGAACCGACCAGGTTGCGCACCATGTGGTGCAGGAAAGCGCTGGCCCGCAGCGTGAACAGGATCATGTCGCCATGCCGCTCGATGCGGATCTCGTACATGTCCTTGACCGGGGTTTTCGCCTGGCAGCCGGCTGCGCGAAACGCGGAGAAATCATGCCTGCCCAGCAAGGGAGCGACGGCGGCACGCATCCGCTCCACGTCCAGCGGGCGGTGGGTGAAGCCGGCCCGGCCCGACAGCAGCGGCGCGCGCACCGCGTTGTTGTACAACAGGTAATGGTAAGTGCGCGAGCGCGCCGAAAAGCGCGCATGGAAATCATGCTCCGGCTGGAATTCGGCATCGCCGAAGGGCACCACGTCGTGCAATGGCCTGGCCCAGCGCACGCCGATCGAATCGGGCAGGAAGGCGTTGATGCCGCGCACCCAGGCATGGGGTTCGCGCTGCAGGTCGGTATCGAAATGCACGACCTGGCCCAGCGCATGCACGCCCGCATCCGTACGGCCGGCACAGGTGGTGCCGATGTGGACGCAGGCGAAGCGTTCGATGGCCGCTTCGAGCTTGTCCTGCACGGTCTGGCCATGCGGCTGGACCTGGTATCCCTGCCAGTCGGCGCCGTCATACTGGACGCCCAATGCGATGCGTTTCAATGCCTGCCCGATCGTGATGAAAGAGCGGGCATTATAGCGGCCAGGATCGCTGGCGAGGTAGCGGGCAGCCCGACAGGCTGCCCGGCAGCCCCGTCAGCCCAGCTGTGCCAGCATCTGGTTGGCGCGCGCCACCTGGTCGCTGCTGCCGCCGCGCAGCACTTCGTCGAGCAGCTCGCGCGCACCTTCCTTGTCGCCGATTTCCTGGTAGGCGACCGCCAGGTCGAGCTTGGTATCCATTTCCATCTGCTGTGGCGTCAGCGCCGCAGGAACCTCGGCCGCACTGCCTTCCGGCGTAGCGGTTTCATCCAGGTCCAGGTCGATGCCCGACAGGTCGAACTCCGGAGGTGGCGGGGCCGCGGCCGGCGGCTCGGGCAGGTCCGGCAAGCGCAGGTCCGGCTCCTCGTCCAGCACAGGCGCCGGGTCGGCGGCTACCGGGGCGGACGATGGCGGCGGCACGTCGAAGTCCATCAGGTCCAGCTCGGCCAACGGGTCGGCACCCGGCGCCGCCGCGCCAGTCGCGGGCTTGTCGTCGGCAGGCAGGTCGAAGTCGAAGTCGGGTTCGGACGCGACAGGGGCCGCGGCAGGGGCAGGTGCGGGCTGGTCCGGTGCGTCGAATGCCAGGTCGAGCGGGTCGGCCGGGGCCTGCGCACTCTTGCCGGCGGCCGCCCTGTCGGCTTCCTCCGGCGTCGGTTCGAAGTCCAGCCCGCCCAGGTCGAAGTCGAGGTAATGATCGGCATCGCCGGCATCGCTCACCTTCGGCTGTGCCGGCGTGGCAGCGGGTTCGGCCGGCGCATCCGGCTGTGCGGTGGCGTCGCTGAAATCGAAGTCGGCCAGCCGATCTTCCGCCGCCGGCGCCGGCGCCGGCGCCTCGGCGAAATCGAAGTCGAGCGCGTCGGCGGCAGCTTCGGGGGCCGGCTCCCGGCTCAGGTCGAGATCGAGGCCTTCGTGCGGCGCAGGCTCCGCGGCGCGCGCGCGCGCGGCATCGTCGAGCGCCGCGGCAAAGTCGGAAGTGTTCGCCGGGGAATGGATCGCATCGGCGGCCAGCGCGGCAGCGCCCGCCGCGGCGGCGGTGGCGGCCAGCGGGCCGGCACCGCCCTGTGCGCCGTACAGCGGGTTGCCCGGATCGACCGAACGGCCCAGCGCGGCGGCCTGGGCCCACTCGTCGCCATGGCCCTGGGTCAATACGTACAGTTCATTGGCCTGCACCTCGAGTGCACGCAGGTCCTTGCGGTTCGCGTAGATTTCCATCAGCTTCAGCCGCGCCGCGTGCCGTTCCGGATGGTTGCGCAGCGCTTCCTTCAGGATTTCCTCGGCTTGCGCATCGCGGCCATAGGCGATGTACACATCGGCCTCGGCTACCGGATCGACTTCGTTCATGTCGAGCTGGCTGGCGGACGGCGCGAAATTGGAATTGAAGACGCTGTTGCTGGTATCCACGCTCTGGCCGCCCGGCTCGGCAAACAGCGACTGCGAGCCGGGCTCGGCCGGTGCGGCTTCCGGCACTTTCTGCTCCACGACAACGGCGCCGGCCTTGCGGCGGCGCGCCAGGATCAGGGCCGTGCCACCGAGGATCGCCGCCAGTGCGATGCCGAGGGCCGCCATATTATCCTTGAGCGCATCCATGATGCCGGGCTCGACAGGCGATGGCGCGACGGTGGGCGGTGGTGCGGCCGGCTTGGCGGCCGGCTTGGCGACAGGCGCGGCGGCCGGCGCCATCGGCTGCGGCGCGGCCGCGACGGGCGTGCCCTGCTGGTCCAGTTCCGGCACGCCGGCACCCTGCTGCGCTGCCACGCCGGCCTGGCTCTTCACGGCCATCAGGTTCTCGAGGTCGCTGACGTTCTTTTCCAGTTCCTTGACGCGTGCCGCGGCATCGGCCACCTGCTGGTCCCTGGCGATCTTGTCTTCGCTGGCGCCGGCCTGCCCTGCCTTGGCGGATGCCTCGCCCGCCTTCGACAGCTTCAACCGGTCCTGCGCTTCGTTGACGGCATTCGGCCGCTCCTCGACCTTGGCCGTGATCGTGCCGCCGGCGCTCTGCTGCGGTGCCGGCGCCTGGGCCGGCGTGGCCGCTTCCACCTGGCCGGCCAGGCGGTTGCGGTAGGCATTGAAATCCGCCGCATGCGCGATGACGACGCGGCGCGCTTCGGCACGGTCGGTGGCACGCACCACCTCCACATCCGGCACGGACAGGATCTTGCCCGACTTCAGGCGATTCATGTTATTGCCGCTGAATGCCTCGGGGTTGGCCCGGTACAGCGCTACCAGCATCATGTCCAGCGACACGTCGGCCGGCTTGATGTCGACGGCGATGCCGGACAGCGTATCGCCCCGCTTGACCGGGACGTCGTCGGTGTCGACGGGCGCGGCCTGGCCGGTGCGCTCGGCCGTCGCGGGCCGCGCCGGTGTCGGCGCCGGTGCCGGTGCCGGCGCTGCCGGCGCGCCGGCTTGCGCGGCGGCCCGGTTGACATCCACGGGTGCCGCCACCTGCGGCGATTGCGCATTGCGCATCTCGGCCGGGTCGAGCAGGAAAGTGTATTCGCGCACCAGGCGCCCATTGGCCCAGGACAGCTCGAGCAGCATGTCGACGAACGGCTCGTTGACCGGCTGCGAGGACGATACGCGGATGAAGCGCCGCCCGTCGCGCTGGTCGATATCGAAGCGCAGGTTCAGCAGCGCCGGATTGAACTCGATGTTCGCGGCCCGGAAGGCTTCCAGCGGCGCCAGCTTGACCGCCAGGTCGGCCGCCTCGTTCGGCGCGACCGCCGTAAGCTCGATCTCGGCACGCAGCGGCTGCCCCAGAGCGGACAGCACGGTGAGCTTGCCGAGGCCGGCGGCATGCGCCGGCGGGAGGATGACCGCGCCGATGACGGCGCTGGCCAGTGCAGACAACGCGAATGAAGCAACCCTGGAGCGTTTTTGTACGGGCATATTTTATGGTGTTAAGTTGGCAACGGGCGTCCGGGGGCTCTCCCGGACAATCCCAACATAACATCATGCCCCGGAGCATGCAAGCTCTGGCCGGGAGCGTGGCGCCCCTATGAACCGCTCAGTTTGCCACGGCGGTGCGGCGGCGGCGCGCGATACCGGCCGTCAGTGCCAGGCCGGCACCGAGCATCAGCCAGGTCGACGGTTCCGGGACCGGGCTGGCCACCTCGGCATTCGCGTTGAGCATGATGTACATCTGCGATGACAGCGCCGTGTCGCCATCGTTGACGATGTCCAGGGTGAACCACTCGTCGAAGTTGCCCCATCCGGGAACGCCCGAGTCGGTCGCGGTGCGCGCAAAATAGGGCTGCGCCGACGAACCGTCCTCTTCGACGGCAGAGAACAGGACGGCCACGCCGGCGGCACTGTACTGGTCCGTGACGAAGGCCCCCCGTTCCACCGATCCCGTGGCATGGCCCGTGAAGACCAGCTTGGTGTTGGCGCTGAGCGTGTAGTCGGCATACCAGCCTGCCGACCCCAGATACTCGCCGGCATTGCCGATGCTGCCGCGCGTGCCGATCTCGTCGGCGGTGATCCAGCCCTGCACGGCGGCGCTGCCGGCCGATGCGCCAAACGACACATCGCCTTCCGGACCGCCAGCGCCGTCGAAGTACAGCATCTCGTCGGCGTCGGCCACCGCTGCCGCGAGTACGCCACGGAAGGTGGTGTTGAACGTGACCGATGGGTCGATCCCGTCGGCCAGGTCGAGGTCGACCAGCTGGTAGCCGAAGTCGGACAGGCTGGACTGGGCAACGGTGGCCTGCGCCGCGGCAGTACCCGGCAACACGGCAAGGGCGCTCGCGGCAAGCGCGGCGGCAACGGTGGAACGGAACATTTTCTCTCCTGTGGTTGATAAGGAGAGCAAGATTAGCAAGACTTTTTGACAACACAAAGACGGGTGCGTGCCGTGCGCAGGTGTCTGTTGTTGCGTTGAGACAACTTGCAGATTGCATGTGGGCCGAAAAAAAAACCGGGCGAGCAGCCCGGTTCTTCATGGCAGGGGAAGCGAAACGCTTACTTGTCCAGCACGATGCGCAGCATGCGGCGCAGCGGTTCGGCGGCGCCCCACAGCAGCTGGTCGCCGACGGTGAAGGCCGAGATGTATTCCGGGCCCATCGACAGCTTGCGCACGCGGCCGACCGGGATCGCCAGGCTGCCGGTGACGGCGGCCGGGGTCAGGTCGCGCACCGACGCTTCGCGCGTGTTCGGCACGAACTTCACCCACTGGTTGTCGTTGGCGATGATGTCGTTGATCTCGTCCAGCGGCACGTCCTTGTTCAGCTTGATGGTCAGCGCCTGCGAGTGGCAGCGCATCGCGCCGATCCGCACGCACAGGCCGTCCACCGGGATTGCCCTGGAGCCGAAGCCTTCGCCGCGGCCGAGGATCTTGTTGGTCTCGGCGCCGCCCTTCCACTCTTCCTTCGACTGGCCGTTGTTCAGGTCCTTGTCGATCCACGGGATCAGGTTGCCGGCCAGCGGCACGCCGAACTGCTTGGTCTCGTCGGCCGACAGGCCATGCTGGGTGGCCAGCACCTGGCGATCGATTTCCAGGATCGCCGAGGCCGGGTTGTCCAGCAGCGGCCTGACGGAAGCGTTGATGGTGCCGAACTGGGTCAGCAGCTCGCGCATGTGCTGGGCGCCGCCGCCCGATGCCGCCTGGTACGTCATCGACGTCATCCAGTCGACCAGGTTGGCCTTGAACAGGCCGCCCAGGCCCATCAGCATGCACGACACGGTGCAGTTACCGCCGATAAAGTTCTTCACGCCCTTGGTCATCGCATCCTTGATGACGTCCAGGTTGACCGGGTCCAGCACGATGACCGAATCCTTGTCCATGCGCAGCGTGGAGGCCGCGTCGATCCAGTAGCCGTTCCAGCCGGCCGCGCGCAGCTTCGGGAACACCTCGCCGGTGTAGTCGCCGCCCTGGCAGGAAATGATGATCTCGCAGCGCTTCAGTTCGTCGATATCGGTGGCGTCCTTCAGCGTGGTTTCGTTCTTCGCGTAGCTCGGCGCTGCGCCGCCCGTGTTCGACGTGGAGAAGAATACCGGCTCGATGTGGTCGAAATCGCGCTCTTCCTGCATGCGCTGCATCAGCACGGAACCGACCATGCCGCGCCAGCCTACCAGACCTACTAATTTCATATCGTTACCCTTGGATGTTTTGGATGTTTCATGGGAACGCGCCAGCGGCACGTTCCGTGTACACGTTGTTTACTTCGCCAGCGCCTTGACAACAGCGTCGCCCATCTGCTCGGTGCCCACCTTCGTGGTGCCTTCCTCGAAGATGTCGGCGGTACGCAGCCCTTGCGCCAGCACGGCCTTGACGGCGTTCTCGATGCGGTCGGCCTGTTCGGCCTTGCCCAGCGAGAAGCGCAGCATCATCGCGGCGGACAGGATGGTGGCCAGCGGGTTGGCGATGCCCTTGCCTGCGATATCCGGCGCCGAGCCGTGCGACGGTTCGTACAGGCCCTTGTTGTTCGCGTCCAGCGATGCCGACGGCAGCATGCCGATCGAACCGGTCAGCATGGCCGCCGCGTCGGACAGGATGTCGCCGAACATGTTGCCGGTGACGATCACGTCGAATTTCTTCGGCGCGCGCACCAGTTGCATGGCGGCGTTGTCGACGTACATGTGGTCCAGCGCCACGTCCGGATACTCTTTATGCACGTCGCTGACGATGTCTTTCCAGAACTGGAAGGTTTCCAGCACATTGGCCTTGTCGACGCTGGTCAGGCGCTTGTCGCGCTTTTGCGCGGCCTGGAACGCCACGTGGGCGATGCGGCGGATTTCGCCTTCCGCATAGCGCATCGTGTCGAAGCCTTCGCGCTGGCCCTTGAACGGGCCGTCCGGGCATTCGCGCACGCCGCGCGGCTGGCCGAAATAGATGTCGCCGGTCAGTTCGCGGATGATCAGGATATCCAGGCCCGACACCACCTCGGGCTTCAGCGTGGAAGCGCCGGCCAGTTCCGGATACAGGATCGCCGGGCGCAGGTTGGCGAACAGGCCCAGGTTCTTGCGCAGGCCGAGGATGGCCTGCTCGGGGCGCAGCGGGCGGTCCAGCGTGTCGTACTTCCAGTCGCCGACGGCGCCGAACAGCACGGCATCGGCCGCCTTGGCCAGCGCCAGCGTGGCTTCCGGCAGCGGATGGCCGGACGCTTCGTAGCCGGCGCCGCCGACCGGGGCGGTTTCCAGTTCGAATTGTTCGTCGAGTGCGCCCAGCACCTTGACAGCCTGGGCAACGATCTCGGGGCCGATGCCGTCGCCCGGCAGGATTGCGATTTTCATGGTCGTGTTTTTCAGATCGAGTTGGCCAGCCAGGGCTGGCTTGCCAGATGACGCTCTTCGAAGGCACGGATGCTGTCGGCATGGCGCAGCGTCAGGCCGATGTCGTCGAGGCCGTTCATCAGGCAGTATTTGCGGAAGGCGTCGACCTCGAAGGGGTAGGAGATCTTGCCGTCCTGGGAGCGGATGACTTGCTGCTCAAGGTCCACCACCAGGCGGTAGCCGGGGAAGGCCTTGACTTCGTCGAACAGATGATCGATCTGCGCTTCGGACAAGACGACAGGCAGCACGCCGTTCTTGAAGCAGTTGTTGAAGAAGATGTCGGCAAAGCTGGGCGCCAGGATGGCGCGGAAGCCATATTGTTCCAGTGCCCATGGCGCGTGCTCGCGCGATGAGCCGCAGCCGAAGTTCTTGCGCGTCAGCAGGATCGACGCGCCCTCATAGCGCGGCTGGTTCAGCACGAAGTCCGGATTGACCGGGCGGCGGGAATTATCCATGCCGGGCTCGCCGTGATCCAGGTAGCGCCACTCGTCGAACAGGTTGGGACCGAAGCCCGTGCGGCGGATGGATTTCAGGAACTGTTTTGGAATGATCGCGTCGGTATCGACGTTCGGGCGGTCGAGCGGGGCGACGAGGCCCTCGTAGATCGTAAATTTGTCCATGCTGCTCTTCTTGGTTGCACGGCGCCTGGCCGTGCGGGGTTATTTTCTGCCGGCGCCTTCGACGACCTGGCCGACCTTCTGCACATCCTTGCCGAAGCCGGCAACGGTATTGCAACCGGTGAGAACGATGGTGGCGAGGGTGATGGCGAACAGGGTTTTCATGATTCGATGACTCTTCGATAAAGATGGTTCAGGGCCCCGGGCGCGCGATATGGCGCGGCCCGGGAAGTCGAACTCAGCGGATCGCGCGGACGTCGACGAAATGGCCGGCGATACCTGCCGCGGCGGCCATGGCCGGCGATACCAGGTGGGTACGCCCGCCCTGGCCCTGCCGGCCTTCGAAATTGCGGTTCGAGGTGGACGCGCAGCGCTCGCCCGGATCGAGGCGGTCGGCATTCATCGCCAGGCACATCGAGCAGCCCGGCTCGCGCCATTCGAAGCCGGCGGCCTTGAAGATCGTGTCCAGCCCTTCGCGCTCGGCCTGTTCCTTGACCAGGCCGGAGCCCGGCACCACCAGCGCCAGCTTCACGTTCGAGGCGCGCTGCTTGCCGCGCACCACGGCGGCGGCGGCGCGCAGGTCCTCGATGCGCGAGTTGGTGCAGGAACCGATGAACACCTTGTCGATGCGGATATCCTCGATCGGCGTGTTCGGCTTCAGGTTCATGTAAACCAGGGCCTTTTCCATCGCGTCGCGCTTGACCGCATCTTTTTCCTGGTCCGGATCGGGCACGCGGCCATCGACCGGCACCACCATCTCGGGCGACGTGCCCCAGGTGACCTGCGGCTTGATCTCGGCGGCGTCGAGGGTGACGACCATGTCGAACTTCGCGCCCGGTTCGGTGTGCAGCGTGCGCCAGTAGGCGACGGCGCGTTCCCAGTGCGGGCCCGCGGGCGCGAACGGCCGGCCCTTCACGTAATCGATGGTGGTGTCGTCGACGCCGACCATGCCGGCGCGCGCGCCGGCTTCGATCGCCATGTTACACACCGTCATGCGGCCTTCCATCGACAGCGCGCGGATCGCGGAGCCGCCGAATTCGATCGCATAGCCGGTGCCGCCGGCGGTACCGATCTTGCCGATGATGGCCAGCACGATATCCTTGGCGGTCACGCCGGGCAGCAGTTCGCCGTCGACCTGCACCAGCATCGATTTGGACTTTTTCGCCAGCAGCGTCTGGGTGGCCAGCACGTGCTCGACTTCGGAAGTGCCGATGCCGTGCGCCAGCGCGCCGAAGGCGCCGTGGGTGGACGTGTGCGAATCGCCGCAGACCACCGTCATGCCGGGCAGCGTGGCGCCCTGCTCCGGGCCGATCACGTGGACGATGCCCTGGCGCTTGTCGTTCATGTTGAAGTACGTGACACCGTACTCCTTGGTGTTGTTGTCCAGCGTTTCCACTTGCAGGCGGGAAACGGGATCTTCGATACCGTGCGAGCGGTCGGTGGTCGGCACGTTGTGGTCCGCCACCGCCAGGTTGGCGGACAGGCGCCACAGAGAGCGATTGGCGGCGCGCAGGCCGTCGAAGGCCTGCGGGCTGGTGACTTCATGCACGAGGTGGCGGTCGATGTACAGGATGGCGGTGCCGTCTTCCTCCGTGCGCACCACATGCGATTCCCAGAGTTTGTCGTAAAGCGTCTTCATAATGCTGCTTGCTGCCTGTGTGTAGAAAGTTCCATTTTGATTATGCCACAGTTTGTGCGCTGCAAAACAAGCCGACTTTCCGCCTCGTGGGCCGCTGTCTCTTGCGTTTCCCTGCTGCGCGCCTAGGGCGCCGGTGTTGCAATAAAGCCCGGTGTCGAACACCGGTTTCAGCCATTATTTTAGTTTAGAAATACAAAAAGCCTGCGATTGCGGTCGCAGGCTTTTCGGGTGACTTGCTTGGCGAACTTGTTATGCTGCCATGCGCACGCTGCTCCTGCAACCATCCATCAGGAACGATAGGCCCACGACGAGCACCAGCTCGCCTTCGGCCGAGCGTGCGGTACCGGTGACGCCTTCCACGGTCAGCGCCGTCATCGGCTTGATCACGAGGTCGGCCGTGCCGTCCACGGCGCCCACGGCCAGGATGTACGGCTGCGGCGCGTTGATGACGATGCCCACGCGTTCGGCGGACAGTTCGTAGCCCAGCGCATTGGCCAGCGAACGCACCGGCAACGGCCTGCCCTGGTCCTTCATCACCGGAGCACCGCCCACTTCGTTGAAGGTTTCCGGCAATTCCACCACGCGCTCGACGACGGCCATCGGCAGCGCCAGCAGCGCGCCCGAGGTCGACACCAGCATCGTCGGCACGATCGACAGCTCGATCGGCAGGCGGATGGCGAACTTGGTGCCCTTGCCCAGCGCGGATTCGATGTGGATCGCGCCGCGGTTCTTTTCCACGGCGGTCTTCACCACGTCCATGCCGACGCCGCGCCCGGAAACGGACGAGGCCACTTCCTTGGTCGAGAAGCCCGGCAGGAATACCAGCTGGTAGGACTCGTCGTCCGTCATGTTGGCGGTCGGCGAAATCAGGCCTTTCTCGCCGGCCTTGCGGCGCAGCGCGACCGGATCCATGCCCTTGCCGTCGTCCTGCAGCACGATCATCACGCTGTTGGCTTCCTGCCACGCTTTCAGCAGGATCGTGGCTTTCGGGTTCTTGCCGGCGGCCACGCGGGCATCCGGGCCTTCGACGCCGTGGTCGAGCGCGTTGCGCAGCATGTGCACCAGCGGGTCATACAGGCTGTCGACGACGACGCGGTCCACTTCCGTTTCCGCACCCTCGATGACCAGCTCGACTTCCTTGCCCAGGTCCTTCGCCAGCTCGCGCACCAGGCGCGGGAACTTCTGGAACAGGCGCCCGACCGGCTGCATGCGGGTCGCCAGCGTGGCGCGCTGCAGTTCGGTGGAGTAGCGCGATGCGCGTTCCAGCGTTTCGGTCAGCGCCGACATCAGCGTGGCGGCATGGCCTTCGAACTTGAACTGCTGCAGGCGCTCGAGCAGCACGGCGGCCTGGTTGGCGGCCTGCACGGATTCGCCGGCCACTTCCAGCAGCGCATCGAGCTTGACCGCATCGATACGGATGCTTTCTTCCTTTGCGGGCGCGGCGTGGACTGCCTTGGCCTCGTCGCGGCGCTCGACGCCGTCCCATTTCTTCCCGGTCGCGGCCTCGCTCGCGGGCGCGGCTGCGGCAGGCGCATCCGCGGCCGGCGCGGCGGCAGCGGGCGCTGCGGGCGCCGCTGCCACGGCGGCGGCAGGTGCGCCGGCCGGCCGGCTACAGGTACCCGGCGGCACGACGGCTTCGTACATGGATTCCCAGTCGAGGCCGTCAGCCGATGGCGCGCGTGGGGCCGCTGCGGCAGGTGCCGGCGCGGCTACCGGCGCCACAGGCGCAGGCGCAGGCGCCGCTTTCGCGGCCGGCTTGGCCGAGCTTTCCTTGCCTTCGATGGCCTGGTTCAGGATCGCTTCCAGGTCGGCCGGCATCGGCCCCATGCTGTCCGGTGCCGCGCCGTTGTTCAGTTCCGCCAGCTGGTCGGCGACGAAGCCCGATGCCTGCAGCGCCGCCTCGATCGACAGCGGCGTGACCGGCGCCGCACCGGTGCGCAGCGCGTCGAACAGGTTTTCCGTCAGGTGACAGGCGGATACCAGGGCGCCGAGGTTCATGAAGCCCGCGCCACCCTTGATGGTGTGGAACGAGCGGAACACGGCGTTCAGCGTTTCCTTGTTGTCGGGATCGCGCTCGAGGCGCAGCAGGTGCTCCTCGACATTGACCGCCAGGTCCATCGCCTCGACGACGAACTCCTTGAGCATATCGTCCATCAGAACCCCAGGTCGGCAAGCAGGTCGTCCACGTTGTCCTGGTTCAGCGCCACGGATGGGGCCGACGGGCCGCTCATCAACGACACTTCCAGGGCCTCTTTCTGCGCGATCAGCTCACGCTTGTCGGGAGGAGCATTGTCTTTCAGCAACTGCGCCAGTTCCTGCTCGACCGTCTTGGTGATGATCACGACCTTCTTGATCAACTGGCCCGTGATGTCCTGGAAGTCCTGCGCCATCATGATTTCCAGCAGGCGTGCCTTCTCGGCTTCGGTGGCTTCGGACACAGCCTGCGCGAACGCACGCGAGTCGCCGGCCAGCGTCTTGAATTCTTCAATGCTGAGCTTGCCTTCGAACAGCGCGGCCCAGCGGTCTTCCATTTCCTTCGACTTCTTCGACAGCACGTCCTGTGCCGGCATGCCGTCGTCGAGGGTGTTCAATACCTTGTTCGCGGCCTGCTCGGTCAGCGATGCCACGTATTCCAGGCGGTCCTGCGCGTCGACGATCTGGCTCGAAGCTTCGGTCAGCGCCTTGTCATAGCCCAGTTCGCGCAACGAGTCGTGCAACAGGCGGACGATGCCGCCCAGGCGCTCGAACATGGTGCCGTCCTGCGGACCATCCTCGGCAACCGGTGCCTCGGCAACCTGTGCGGCGGCCGATGCGGCGGCAGCAACCGGTGCCGCGGGACGGGAGGCGATTTCGTCGAACAGACTTTCCAGGTCGTCTTCTGCAGCAGCCGCGGCCGGCACGGGGGCCGGAGCCGGCGCCGGTGCCGGAGTGGCGTTGGCACGCTGCGCGGACACTTCCTCGAATAATGCGTCGAAATCATCAGCGGCGTCGGTCATATCCCTGCTTCTCCATATTCAAAAAATGCTTTCGTTTCAACTACCTGGCTGTCTTCAGTGGCGTATGCAGTGATGACGCCCGGCAATATTAACGCACTTCCGCGAGTGTAGCAGGGGGTCGTCCGCTTGTTCAATCTCGGTCACTTCAATCCTGTGCGGCAACTGGAAAAGAATTGCTTTGTGTTGTATTTGGGTCGCGGCGGGGCAACTTAAAGTTTGTCATGTACAAATATAGTATCGACGACAAGCTTGTGCCAGGCTCATCTCTCTATTGAGGAAGATCAAGTCTTTACATCCAGACAAGAGAGCGATTCGGGACTACAATGCGGAGGCGTATGCTATCAAGGAGCGGGTATGTACCGGAAAATTCTGATTACCACCGATGGTTCCGCCGTGTCCCGGATGACTGCCTGCGCCGGTGTTTCGTTCGCCCAGCAACTCGGCGCGGAAGTGCTTGCCCTGTTCGTCGCGCCGGAATACCAGTATCCGATCTATGTCGAGATCATCCCGCCCAGCTATCCCAGCGAAGAGGAATACCGTGCCGCGATGGGGCGCGCCGGCCGCGATCACGTGCAGTCGATCGAGACCTCGTGCGACAAGAAAGGCGTGCGATGCGAAAGCATGACCGCATTTTCCGAAAGCGCGGCACTGAAGATCGTTGAAATCGCGGAGCAAAAAGGCTGCGACCTGATCTTCATCGGCTCGCACGGCCGCAGCGGCTGGGGCCAGTTATTGCTGGGCAGTGTCACCAACAAGGTATTGTCGCACTCGAAGATTCCGGTGCTGGTGCACCGCCTGCTGAAAGAACCCCTGCCGGAATAGGTCTTGCAATACTCGCATCCGCCGCAATCAATGTCTTCGCCCTGATGCCTTGCGCCCGTACCGCATGCCGCACCTTATGCTTTCCGCATGGCACCACGCAGCAGCGGCAAGCAACAACGGAGTGTCACCGAAACCATCCATGATCAGAATAGTCATCGCAGACGACCACACCATCATGCGCGAGGGCCTCAAGCGCATTCTCGACGGCGCTCCCGACATCGACATCGTCGGCGAAGCTGTCGATGGTTTCGAGGTACTGCGCCATGTGCGCCAGGGTGGCTTCGACCTGCTGCTGCTCGACCTGTCGATGCCGGGCCGCAGCGGTGTCGACCTGATCCGTCAGATCCGCAGCGAAGCGCCCAAGCTGAACGTGCTGATCCTCACGATGCATGAAGAAGAGCAATATGCCGTGCGCGCCATCCGCGCGGGCGCGCAGGGCTACCTGACAAAGGAAAGTGCCGGGACCCAGCTGGTGGGCGCCATTCGCAAGGTGGCCTCCGGCCGCCCCTATATCAGTACCGAGGTTGCCGAGCAGCTGGCCCTGAATATCATGATGCCGAATGAAAGCCTGCTGCATAAACAGCTGTCCGATCGAGAATTCGAGGTTTTTTCGCTACTCGTATCAGGCAAGTCGATTACCGAAATCGCCAATAGTCTGCACCTGTCGGTAAAAACCGTCAGTACTCATAAAACCCGGATCATGCAGAAAATGGGCATGAGTTCATTGTCGGAAATGGTTCAATACGCCGTAGCGCACAAGCTGCTTTCCCCGTTCAAGTCCTGACCCCGCCTCGCCCCGTACGGGGCCCCTTCCTCACTCTGAAGCATGATATCGGTTAGTAGGAATACTCCTACAGTCCTGCGCGAGCTCCTACGGGCACATTCAGCGCATACCGATATCCTTCCCCTCCCCCCGTTGGCATACTGAAACCATTCAAAGCGAGTTGCCGTATATCCACTCCTCTGGATGGCAACAGCAAAAAATACTATCAGTTTTAAAGCCAAAACTAGCTTCGAACAAAGTCTTAACCTTTTGTAGTAATCCGCTTTTTAATCCGAACATACATGACCTGAAATCAGGAGATAAGCATGCTCCCTACGCAAATGTCCGAAGCCCGAGTCGCCGCCCCGGCCGCCCAAACGCCCGCCATGGAGGCGGGCCGCCAGCGCCAGGGCCGTCTCTGGTCGAACCTGAAGGAAGTCTGCGACCTCCTGCATATCCCCGCGGCCTGCTCCGTCAACGCCGAAGAACTGCTGTTCCAGCACGTGCAATTCAAGACTGGCCAGCGCATCCACACGATCGGCCAGCCGTTCGACACGCTGTACATCGTCAATTCCGGTTTCCTGAAGACCGTGCTGATCGACGAATTCGGCAACGAACAGGTGCTGAGCTTCCCGATGAAGGGCGACATGCTGGGTGTGGATGGCATTCACAGCCGCCACTACGCATCCGAAGCGGTGGCCTTGTCCGATTGCGACCTGATCCTGCTGCCGTTCAAGAAGCTGACGGCGCTCGGCCGCGTGCACGTGGAACTGGAACACATGATGTATGGCGTCATGAGCCGCGAGCTCGTGCGTGAACAGGCGATGATCGGCATGCTCGGCGCCCTGAGCGCCGAAGCCCGCGTTGCGCGCTTCCTGGTGTCGCTGGCCGACCGCTTCGCCCAGATGGGTTACTCGAGCAAGCTGTTCAATCTACGGATGACGCGCCACGAAATCGGCAGCTATCTGGGATTGACGCTGGAAACGGTCAGCCGCACGCTTTCCGCGTTCAATGAAATCGGCCTGATCACGGTCGACCAGCGAACCATCGGCATCAAGGATCCGGATGCGTTGAAAACCCTGCGCCGCCTGCCGCCTTCCCGCTCGCGCAGCAAAGCGAATGCCACGCGGGCCAAGGCCGCCGCGGAAGCCGCTGCCACGCCGCCCGTACAACTCGTGGCCACGGTCTGACCGACGATTCACCTTTTACCTCACCCAGCTTGGGCCCGCTTCGGCGGGCCTTTTTTTAGGTTCATCGCACTTTGCCGGGGAACGCATTCTTGATTTTCAAGAAGAAGTAGGATGCGTCCCGGAATCCGTAAGCCATGCGTTTGATCACTTTGATGCGATTGTTGACGCCTTCCAGGATGGATGAGTTCATCGGATAGATGGCCGAAGCCAAGATACCGCGCCGGTATTTGGCCAAGCGTTTAGCGAACTGGATCAGCGGTGCGATCTGGCTTTCCAGGGCGAGCTTGAGCCAGGTTTTCCATCGACGAGCACCTTCCCAGGCCGATGGCGCATACCAGATCTCTTTCAGTTCGGTCTTGAGCAGGTAGACCGTTGCCAAGGGCTGGTTGGCGGCGAGCAGTTCGTCAAGTTTGATCGCCTGGTCGGTTTTGAGATTGTCGCGATTACGCAGCAAAAGCCATCGGCTGCGCTTGATGACCTGACGGGCTTTTGGCTCTGCACGTAGTGCATTGGCTTGATCGACCCGTACCCGGTCAACGACTTCGCGGCCAAAACGGGCCACGACATGAAATAGGTCGTAGACCACCTCGGCATTGGGGCATTGCTGGCGCACTTCGAGATCCATAGCCGTGTTCATGTCCATCGCCACGGCTTCAATCCGCTGGCAGCCTTCCGGTCCCAGCATCTCGAAAAATGGCCGGATCGCTTCCCGGCTATTGCCTTCTCCAACCCACAATACGCGCATCCGTTCAGCATCGAGCGCGACAGTGGCATAGCGGTGTCCCTTGTGCAGGGCGAATTCGTCCATCACCAGGCGCCGTACACCCTCTGCTGAGAAGTCAGCATGCAAGTGCTTCAAGCGCCGATGATCGATCTCTTTGACGGTATGCCAGTGTAGGCCGGTCAGCCGGGCCACATGTGCTATCGGAAGCAGTTGCGCCAGCGCCTCGACCCACAGGCGCACACGATGCGTAATGCGTGAACGCCGGTCAAGCCAGACAATGTGCTCGGCAACCCGTGCATTACAGTGATGGCAGTCCAGTCGCCGCACTGGCACATCAAGCCAGACGCGTTTGTCCAGAATATCGCGGTCGCGCACCTTGCGTCTTCGGCGCTCATGCACCAAGGCGCAAGGCTGGCGGCACGACCCACACAAAGCATCACTTGTCGGACAGGGTTCGAGAACGATCAGCAGGGAACCGTCTTTCTGTTCTTGGACGGAGTCGAGAATATGGCCTTCCCAAAACGGGAGAGACGACATAGCATTGAGCATGGCGGTGGTTTGAAAGATTGACTTGTTTGGCGACTATCAATCTACCAACTTCAGACCCCCGCCACCACTTCCTGCTCAGATCGTCAATCCCGTCTTCCCCCATTCCCCGCGAAGAACC
>NZ_JBUPWE010000025.1:0-88631 GCF_055502615.1 Pseudoduganella sp. jia 9
GACCGAATTTGGAGTCGAGGCACGGCGCGGCCTGACAATCCTGGCGATCGTCGCGGCCGTACCGTCGCACGCGCAAACCGTTACGTCGTACAGTGAGCAGAACAAGCTGATTCGCGCGCCGAACGCCGTCATCAGGCTCGGTGACGACCTGTTCGGCGACAAGGTCAATCTTTATACGGGGACGCTCGAGTTCTCCCAGACTGACGTCAGCCTCCCCGGAAACAGCACGATTCCGGTGTCCGTCGGACGTCGCTTGGTGGCAGGGCAGGAAGCGAAGACGGGCACCTTGTTTGGCGGTTGGGATCTCGAAATTCCGCATCTGCACGGCATATTTTCATCGGCAAAAGGCTGGACCAATCCCCACGGGACCGGCGCTCGCTGCTCGAGTTTCGGCGTTCCGCCAACGATTTCCACGCCCGCAAGCGGCGGCACCGCTTCCTGGATTGGCACCGAATACTGGCACGGCAGTTTCCTCTACATCCCCGGCCAGGGCGACCAGGAAATGCTGGTGCGTACGGCGTCCTACATTGCCGCACCCGCCGGTAATCCCACCGCCGCATATCCGCTCGTGACACGCAATAACTGGCAGATCCGCTGCCTGCCCTCGCTGGCCGCCAGCAATGGCGCCACGGGAGAGGGTTTCGTTGCCGTCTCCCCCGACGGCACGCAGTACCAGTTCGACTGGCTGGCGACGCGCTCGCTGCCCGCGATGCAGAAATCGTCACTGGCGCCGAGTATGGGCATGGCACCCGGCCCGCAAGGCGATGCCAGTGCCGGAATCGATACCAACCTGCCACAAGAAATAGTCGCAAGCCCGCAACTGAACCGCGTGGAAGTCTGGATCCTGCCAACGGTCATCACGGATCGTTTCGGCAACAAGGTCAGCTATACCTATGACACGGCGAACAAATGGCAGCTCAAGTCCATTGTGGGAACCGATGCAGCGGGCAGCCCAAGGACGCTGACATTGACGTACGTCAGTCCTGGCTCGACCAATCCTGCCGTGAAAAGCGTGTCCGACGGTACGCGAACCTGGACCTACAGCTACAGCGGCTCCGGCCTCGCAGCCCGGCTCAATACCGTTACGTTACCGGACGGCTCGGCATGGCAGCTTGCCGGAGCAAGCCCGCTCGCCGTCGGGCTTGCGTACCAGGGAGACGGCAACTGTGACGGCCCCGGGATCGTTTATGACACCGCCGCAAGCGGATCCATGCGGCACCCTTCCGGGGCAACCGGCACATTTACATTGACCCCGACCCGCCACGGCCGTGCCGGCGTACAAAACAATTGCCGATTCGATGTGATGGCGCAAACGTACACGGCCACGTACCCACGCTTGTTCGACACCTATGCGCTGACGAGCAAGCAACTGGGCGGACCCGGTCTCGATACGCTGACATGGACCACGCAGTATCCGGAGGCGAAGTCGAGCTGGGCACCATGCAGCGCCTGCCTAGCCGAGAAAACCGTCCGCGTCACCAACCCCGGCGGAGACATTACCGAGCACACGTTCGGCACCCTGTCCCGCGAAACCGAAGGCCAGCTGCAAAAAAAGGAAGTGGCCAGCGGTTCCGGCGACGTTCTCCGCTCGATCACGATGCACTATCGCGCCGCAGTCGCCCCTTTCGGGGTGAGCCTGCAGCCGCGCGGCGATGGCTACCTGTCGGCCCAGGTCATGGAGGTGGACCGGCGGGTCACCTCGCAGCAAGGCGAGGAGTTCACCTGGGAGGCGAGCACCTTCGATGCATTCGCTCATCCGACCGAAGTGACCAGATCGAGCAGCCTGGGTTTCTCGCGCAAGGAAAAGACCACCTACGACAACAACCTGTCGAAGTGGGTGATCGGGCAGGTCGGGGAGGTGACGGTGGAGGGCAAGCCGATGACCAGGCATACCTACGATCCCGCCACGGCCGCGCTCTCCAGCGTCAGCAGCTTCGGCAGCCTGCAACGGTCGATGACCTATCATGCCGACGGCACATTGCAAACGCTGTCGGATGGCGCCCGGCAGACAACCACGTTCAGCAACTACAAGCGCGGCATCGCCCAGAACATCGGCTATGCGGACGGCAGGAGCGAGAGTGCCGTGGTGAACAACCTGGGCCGGATAACGTCGCTGACCAACGAGGCCGGATCGACGACGGCCTTTGGCTACGATGCGATGGGGCGTATCGCATCGATTACCTATCCTGCGGGCGATACGGTAGCCTGGGCCGCCACGGGCATCTCGTTCACCCGCGCCACCAGCAGCCAGAACGGCTTGCCGGCCGGCCATTGGCAGCAGCTGGTCTCGACCGGCAACGGACATGCCAGGACCTACTTCGACGCACTATGGCGCCCTGTGTTCGTCGAGCGCTGGGACAGCGGCGACAAGGCAAATACCTTCCGCATCACGCGCCAGCGCCACGACCACGCGGGCCGCACCACGTTCGAATCGTATCCGCAGCGCAGCCATGAAACGCTGGGCGGCGGGATATCGACTTCCTACGATGGCCTGGGCCGCATTACCGGCACGACAGCCGACAGCGAGCTTGGCAGCCTGTACACCAGCAATTCCTACGATGCCGGTTTCAGGACCACGAAGATCGATGCCCGCGGCAACCAGACTACCCATGAATACCAGGCCTTCGACGATCCCGACGACGGCGCCCTGGCCAGGCTTGCCATGCCGGAGAACGTGACGGTCGCCATCGCGCGCGATCTGTTCGGCAAGGCGAAGACCATCGTTCGCAGCGGCGCCAATTCGAGCGTCACGCGCAGCTATGTGTACGACGCCAATGAGCGCCTGTGCAAGACCATCGAGCCGGAAGCCGGCGCAACGGTGCAGGCCTACGATGCCGCGAACAACATCGAGTGGCGCGTGACCGGCGCGGCCCTGGCTTCGGCGGGCAGTTGTGACACGGCCACGGCGAAAGCCATGACCGCATCGCGCACCACCTTCGGCTATGACAAGCGCAACCGCATGACGGCATCGACGTTCGGCGACGGCAGCCCGCCGGTCACGCGGACCTGGACGGCCGACGGCCTGCCGGAAACGATCACGTCGAACGGCGCGAAATGGACCTATACCTACAACAAGCGCCGCCTGCTCGAACGGGAGAGCCTGGCCTATGGCGCGCGCGTGTACGACATCGACCGCGGATACGACGCCAACGGCTCGGCCGCGAAACTGGCGTATCCCGCCAACAGCCTCACCATCGATACGCGCCCAATGCGCTCGGCGAACCGACCAGGGTGGGGAGCTACGCTACCAACGTCACGTATCACCCGAGCGGGGCGATCGCCGGTTTCGTCTACGGTAACAATATCGTCCGCAGGCTCACGCAAAACACGCGCGGCCTGCCGCTCGCGGCAAGCGATGGCGCGGTGTTGAAGGACACCTATTCATATGACGGGAACGGCAATGTCAGCGGCATTGCCGATGGGGCGGGAGCAAATACCAGCCGCACCATGCAGTATGACGGCCTGGACCGGCTGAAAAGCGTGACCGCGTCCAGCCTGTGGGGAACCGCCACCTACCGCTATGACGCGCAGGACAACCTGACCGCCGTATCGGTGTCGGCCGGCGCCAATGCGCGCAATACGCTGCTGGCCATCGATGCCGGCACCAACCGGCTCAAAGCCGTCAGCGGTGGGCCGGCGAAATTCACTTTCGCCTATGGCTACGATGCCCGCGGCAACATCACCGCGCGTGGCGCGCAGGTCTACACGTTCGACCTCGCCAACCGCATGACGGCTGCGAAGAATCTCGCCACGTACCAGTACGACGGCCTGGGACGACGCGTCAGCATTGTCGGCACGGACGGCCATAACCGCGTGCAGGTCTACAGCCAGGCCGGTCAATTGCTGTATTCGACGGTTGGCACGCAATCGGCCACCCGCTACGTCTATCTGCACAACCACGCGATCGCGGAGGTGAAATGATGCGCGCGCCCCAATCCCGCCGCGCCGACGCCGGCGCGGGCCACTCGACGTGGCTCGAATTCGTGCTTGGCCTGCTGATGGCACTCATGCTGTGCGTGGCGGTAGGGGGCGGCGCCACTGCCCAGGCGCAAACGCTGCCTGCGCCGAACGTGCAGGCGCCGCCGGGCGAAGGCGACGATCCCTACGACGATGCGGCGGTGACCAGTTACTCGGTCCCATCCAGCATGGAGGCCGGAAAGTGGTATGACGTGTCGGTCACGATGAAAAACACCGGCAACACGAGCTGGCGCCAGGCCGCCGTCCAGCCCTACCGGCTCGGCTACCTTGCTGCCGGCAACCAGTTCGGTGTCGGCCGGATCGACCTGGGCGGCCGCACGATCGCGCCGGGGGCCAGTTTCACCTTCGCCTTCAGCGTCAAGGCTCCCGCCACCCCCGGCAATTACGATTTCGTCTACCAGATGCTGGTGGAGCACGTACGCTGGTTTGGCCAGACGTTTCGACGAACCGTTGCCGTCGTGGTACCGGCCCCCATCCACAATGCGCAGATCACGGCGCTTTCCGTGCCCACCTCGATGGTGGCCGGGAAGAGCTACGGCACATCGGTCACGCTGAAGAATACCGGGAACATCACCTGGGTCAAGGCCGATGGCTACCGGCTGGGCACGTCGAGTCCCATCGACAACACCATCTGGGGTATGGGGCGGATCGAAATGGGCGCTGCCACGGTGGCTCCCGGCGCCAGCACCACCGTCAGCTTCAACGTCACCGCGCCGGCCACCACCGGTACCCATGCATACGACTGGGGCATGCTGTGGGAGCGTCACCTGCGCTTCGGGGCGACGACGAAGACGATGGTCACGGTCACCGCCCCGGCAGCGACACCGAAACCGAAACCGACGATTTCGGTGTCGCTGCCGGCAATGACCGCTGGCCAGGCGGTGACCCTGGCATGGTCGACGTCCAACGCGACATCGCTGTCGCGCGTGTGCACGGCGTCCGGCACCGGTTATGCGGTGAACGAAACGGTGGCGGTTAATGGCTCACGCACGGTGACGCCGCAGGCCGCCTGGGTCAATTACCCGTCGAACTGCACCTGGAAGGCGACAGGCGCCAGCGGCACGACGACCTACACCCACACGATGACGACGGCGGCGGCACCGACGCCGCCAACGACGCCAACGACACCGCTTCCCACCATCAGCGTTACCCGGCCGGCGCTCGTCGTCGGCCAGGCCGTGACCATGAAATGGTCCACGACCAATGCCACGTCGCTGTCACGCGTGTGCACGGCATCGGGGACCGGTTACCAGGTCAACGAAACGATGGCGCTCAGCGGCTCGCGCTCGATAACGCCGCTGGCGGCCTGGGTAGGCTATCCGTCGAACTGCACCTGGACGGCAAGCGGTGCCGGCGGGAAGACGGCCCATGCCGATCCCATGACGACCGCCGCGAATGTCAACGTCACGTATATCCACACCGATGCGCTGGGCAGTCCGGTGGCCCGGACGGACGGCACGGGCAATCTCATCAGCCGGACTGCCTACGAACCCTACGGCTATACCGCTGCGGGCGTGGTGCCGACGCTGGGGTTCACGGGGCATGTGAACGACTGGGACAGCGGACTGGTTTACATGCAGCAGCGGTACTATGATCCGGTGGCGGGGAGGCTTTTGAGTATCGATCCGCTCACGCCAGATAAGAACACCGGCGAAAGTTTTAATCGTTATGTATACGCTGAAAACAATCCGTACAAATATCTTGATCCCGATGGTCGTCAAGTAGTAGTAATTATCGGCAGGCGTAAGCGTCCGGATCCATCTGCTGATCCGTACATGCCTGCGGCATCGCAAGGCAATGGCGATCCGATTACACGAGCAATTGCGAATGCGATCTTTGGTTCGAATAGCTCGACAGGCGGGGCCCTGCCTCCAGATGATCAAGACGATGCGCGCAATAAAACGGAAACGCATCACAAGTTGCCGCGACGCTTTAAGGAAAAATTCGAGGAGGCGGGACTCGATATCGAAAAATATACCGTAGAAATCCCGCGTGACCTGCACCGTCTTAAACCTAATGGATTGCACACTGGGCCAAACAGTTGGAACTCGCAGTGGGCGAAGTTTTTCAGGGAAAATTCAAATCCCTCCAAAAATGAAATACTGAATCAACTTGGCAAGATGGAAAAACAATTTATTCAACAGTTGGGAGTTAAATAATGGATGACTTTGTATTCTTGTCCCCACCTGAACACGGGGCAATTCGCGCCGAATGGACTTCGAAAAAAAATACTGTCGAGCGCATTGTGTGTCCGTTAGATCCTGGACATGCTCGAGGCGGGGCAAGGCTGGGGCAGTTGGATGTAAGCTTGAGTCACCGCCCTAAGCCGCAATCGATTGTTTGGACATGGTATGGGGAGTTGCTCGCCACATCCGAAACAGTCAAACTATTGAAGTCCCAAGGAGTCACAGGATTTGAAGCTCGCCCAGTCACTACTCGATATCGCGGAGGCGAAACATCATTGGATCACTTACAGGAAATTGTGATCACTGGTTGGGGCGGATTGCCAGCCGCAGCTGCTGGTGTGCGTCGAATAGAACACTGCTCGGCGTGTGGATTTGCGGCTTTCTCCTGCTTCAATACTG
Organism: Pseudoduganella sp. jia 9; assembly: GCF_055502615.1. NCBI lineage: Bacteria > Pseudomonadati > Pseudomonadota > Betaproteobacteria > Burkholderiales > Oxalobacteraceae > Pseudoduganella > Pseudoduganella sp. jia 9. Next base: position 6,564 of record NZ_JBUPWE010000025.1, read on the forward strand.
GCGCAAATTTGATAGATAAAACGCAATGGGATGGTTCGGATTTCTTTTTTGTTTGGCCTGCTCCGCGATTCATAATTATAAAGCGGCGAGTTGCTGAAATATTGAAAGACTTTGGCATAGTGGGATGGTCTATTGAAGAGCTAGATACAGTATGTTGCACTTCGCAGTTAACACCTGGGGCATTGAAGCTATGGGTCGACAATAGTAAGTTGGCTGAGCTCTGTGTTGACTCAACACCTCAATCAAAGGAATTTTTCGAATAATTTGCTCGATATTCTTCTAACATCCCAAAAAGTTAAAGCGAATCAGTCAATTCCACCTGCGCTTCAGGACGACGGCCAAGACGATGGCCACGGTCTCTGCGGGCAATGACCGCCGGCCAAGCGGTAACCCTGGCATGGTCGACGTCCAACGCGACATTACTGTCGCGCGTGTGCACGGCGTCCGGCACCGGTTATGCGGTGAACGAAAAGGTGGCGGTCAATGGCTCGCGCACGGTGACGCCGCGAACCTTATGGCTATACCGCTTCGGGCGTGGTGCCGACGCTGGGCTTCACGGGGCATGTAAACGACTGGGATAGCGGGCTAGGTTACATGCAGCAGCGGTACTATGATCCGGTGGCGTGGAGGTTTTTGAGTACTGATTGGCCGCATGGCCGGCCGCCAGTCAGGGAACAAAAATATTACAAGATGATGATACCTCGTGAACACGGTGAGGAAAACGGGGGTATACCAAGAACAAAATGGGTACATGGTGGTGCTGCCGGCATGCATCCTATTTGCAGCCGTCGTGTAATTAATCGTTGAGAAATCGTTGCGCCGTGTTGAGCCGTGTGGAGTTTCTGTAAGTTTTTGTTGTGTCTCCCCGGACAACGATACACATGCTTGCCGCGAGTACAACAGAACGCTGTCTGACGAGCCCAAGCCAAATCCACGCAGAAATCCACAAAAGGCAGAAATACAATGACTGGTACACAGAATCGAGGAAAAGTAGTATTTAGGCTGGAGCAAGATGAGTTCGGATACCCCCCCAACTGACACTGAGATAGTTTGGGCATATGAACTTCCCAACGGAAATTATAGGGTCGATAATATCCCGTTTTATATTCGCGGCGTAAGTTCGAATGATGAAATATCGGTGGAAAGAGTGGATGATGCTGTTTTTTTCGCGAGGTAATAACCCCTTCGGGAAATTCTACTTTCCGATTACTTTTGTGGGCCCCAGGAAAAAGTTACCAAATTCGTGGAGATCTAGGCCTGCTGGGTTGCTCGGTTGAGTTCCACAAAAATGTTGCGCTGCTTGCTGTCGAGATTCCTGGAGCGGTGTCGATTGAGCCGTTCTTAGACTATGTCATGGCCGCCCAGGAGCGCGATGAGCTCGATATTGAGGAGGGTGCGCTCCGACATACGCATTTTTATTAATGAACCGAGGCGAGGCCGGGCATGCAGACCCGGCCTTTGCCTCGGCTATCTGGTTTTGTCATGCCAGAAGCAACAAGCGCTCGGCTGGCTGCTTTGATTGATAGAGCCACCCACAAACACGAAATACTTTTTCCATGCCCATTCTTGGTTAATTAAGAGAGGCGAACCGGTCGTATTTGCGCGAGGAACATCCGCACACCACCATGCTGGAAACGCTGGTGAGGCTGTCCCCCTTGGGCCAAAGAAACCTGGAAAGGCGCCGACGAATAAATAGTTGGTATTCGAGAAGAGAGTGATGAAAATAATTTCAACTGATGATGGGCTAGAAGTTGCCACTGTTGGCTTGCGTTCGGAAATCGGCCTCGAGATTTGTGCCACAGTCGATGACATTAGCCTCGGCAGCGAATGTCGTGAGTTCATTCGGTTTGCGGCCGAGTACATCAGAGGCGGACACTCGATCAAGCCAGGTGAAACGCTGGGCTACGGCTATTGGATAACGAAGGCAGTTTCTGCCGACAAGGGGCGCCTGTGTTTTTGGGAATATACGCCAGATGCGGTCGAGTATGTTCCAGGGGTTTCCAATACGCTTCGTTACTGGAGAGATCAGCACACTGTTTGTGACAGAGCATCATCGTTGTTCTGCCCACCAAATGCAGCACAGATGGTTGCGATTTCGGATGGAGTGTTTGAGGGGAACGATGTGCAGGGGGTGCGGTATCCATCGCCGACACTTATGTCCGGATGGTGGATAACTACAGATCGTTATGACGGAAACGTGTCGTCACTTAGGACGGTACATGCGCATCATCTAACTGCGGCAAGACCAGATCTGGCTCAGTTCCTCGCTCTCGCCGTTGGTTACCGGTTTTACTCTGATAATGGCGAGGTTCGATTCGATCCGAGGGTTCTCAACAATGGATAGCTTTAGTTCAGATAGCGCCAGTGCTTGACGCGTCTGAGAGGGAAGAATCACAGGCGACCGAACTCCACTGAGGCGCCACACGCAAGGCCGGGATCAGGTCTGACATCTTGACACGGCCGCTGCCTTAGTCGCTCGGCCTTGCTTGGGTCAAGGCCGATGGCTACCGGCTGGGCACGTCGAATCCCGTCACCTGCGCTTCGGGGCGAAAATTGCCATCCTGATTTTCTGCCCCTTGTTCCTGCCCTTCTATGGCCGTTGAACCATCTGCGATTGCCTGCGCAGCTGCCATCCCAGCAGGCCCAGGCCGCCCACCACCATCAGCAGCGAAGACGGTTCCGGCACTGCGGAAACGCTCGCCAGTTCGCTCGCCGCCACGGTGATTCCGCCCGGAATACCGTTGACCTGCGGCGCCAGCGCGAATTCGACCAGGCTGCCGGCAACGCCGATGTAGCCGCTCAGGTCGGTGTTGTACAGCGTCGCGGCGAACAGCGAGGCGTCGATGTTCTCGGTGGTGTCGAAGGCGCCGTCGAAGCGGATATCAAAGCTGAACAATCCGCCCAGCTGGACGAACTGGGTCAGATAGTCGCCACCGTTCTGGTTGCCCAGCACCACCCCGGCCGGGACCGCGCCGGTGACAGCTGGCGAGGCATCGAACGTGGCGCCGAAATCACCGCTGAAGTTGTCGAGGATGGCGCTGGCCGGCGTGGCCCCGGCGTTGGCCAGGAAAGTAAAGTCCAGCAGGGCCTGGCCGGTAAAGCTGCGGGTGTCGACGCTGACGTGGTAAATCGGCGCGGCGTGGACGGCGTGGCTGGCCAGCAAGGCGAGCGCGGCCAGGCACAAGGCCAGGCGATTCTTTAAATTTTGCATCATTTAAATGTCCTCGATCTCAAAAGTGTCCGACGAAAACGGCATTGGCATAGCTGATGGCCACCTTGCCGGGATTGCTGTAGACCAGCGGCACCTTGACCGAGGCGCCGGGGGCAATGCTGCTGGCTTCAAGCGTGACGTAAGGCGCACCGTCGCGCATGCCGCTGGCATTGTCGAGCGTGACGCCGGCCGGCAACTGCGTGAGCACCAGCTGGAACGGGCCGGCCAGCGCGGCGCCGCTGTGGTTGGTCAGCGTGATGGAGGCGCTGTACTTGCCGGTGATCCGGTTCCAGGTAAGCCCTGAACGCAGCAGCGAGAAGCTCGACGAGACATCCAGGTTCGCCCCCTCGATCGCTACCTTGCCCGAGCCGGCGGTGGCCAGGTTGTGCGCCTTGACCTCCTGGAACGACGCGCCCGGCCGGTAATCGTAGGCGGGCGTCCAGCCCAGCTCATTGGTGTAAGGCCCGACCGTGAAGCCGCTGCTGGCTGCGGCGGCCACCACCTTGGCCCAGTTGTTCTCCAGCGCCGCCTTCGCCGCCGCTTCCAGCTCGGCGGATGCCGGCACGCCATTGATCCACGAGCCCACGTCCTTGAACTGGTAGCCGTTCAGGTTCGACATCACTTTCGTGGCATCGGCGCCGGGACCGCTGATCTCGAACGCGTTCGATTCGGACAGGATCTTCGATTCCGCTCCCATGCCGATGAAGTAGCCGAGGCGGTATTTCGCCGTCTCCGACGTATCGCCCCGGTAGTAATTGTTGTAGACGTGGATGCGGCCGAAGCGTGCGCGCGGCGCGCGCTGGGTAATGTTGTCCCACACATTGTTGTGGAAGGTGATACGGTTGAAATCGCGCTCCTTGACGCCGTTCCCGTCGCCCGAACCGCCCACCATATTGGTCTTGTCGTGGTTCTTGAAGACGTTGTACGAGAGGGTGACGTAATCGCTGCTGTCCTCGATGTCGATCAGGCCGTCGAAGCGGTTCACCTGCGACGTGACACCGTTGATGGTGACGATTTCCTCGGCGGGATTGCCGTCGCTCAGGGTGCAATGGTCGATCCACAGCTGCTTGCCGGTCACCACCGAGATCGCCTTGTAGCGCGAATCCCAGGCGCTCTTGCCGTCCCAGCTGGGCGTCAGGTCCTGCGGCGCCTGGAATTCCAGGTTGCGGATGATGATGTTGGGCGTGGCATTGATCGAGAAATAGCCATCGACCACCCTGGCGTCGCTGCCCACGCCGACGATGGTGGTGTTGGACGGAATGATGAACTGGATCTGCGCTTTCTGCAGGTTGCGCAGCGTGGAGCGCGCGGAGCTCAGCGCCGAAATGCGCGCACGCAGCGCGATCGCCTCCGGGTCGCCCTGGGCCACCCGGATGTTCAGGTCGGCCATGAAGGCGGTGTCCAGGCTTTGCAGGTACAGGTTGAAGTCCCATTTGGCGGCGGTGGCGTTGAGGGACTTGTAGTAGGCCTCGTCGGCCAGCTTGCCGTTGCCCAGGTCGGTGCCGTAGATGGTGCCGGCGATCTGGATGATCTTGGGTTCCTTCTTGGCCGCGGCGGGATCGCTGGCATATGTCGGGCTGTTGACGTTCGCCAGGGCCGCATTGAGCTGCGCCCAGTTGCGCACGACATAGATATTGCTGGCCGGGGCGCCCGCGCCGCCCGTGGTGCCCGCGCCCTGCGAGGCCCAGCCGCTGGCCGCGTGGCCTTGTGCCAGCAGCGCCGCCGCGGCTTGCGGAGCGTTACCTCCCTGGACCTTTGCCGCCGTGGCCGCGCCGCCAGCCGGACCGGCAGCGGAATCGCCGCCCGCCTCGCCGCCGCAGCCCTGCATGAACAGGGCCGCGACCACCATGCCGAATGCCGTCTTGCACGGCCTGCCTGCTTTCGTTTCCGTATACGCGCTGCGTCTTGTCTCCATTTTCGCCTCCTTCAAGGTCATATTGGTCAGGCCAGTATAGATTTGGCTCGACCAGAACGGGACGCGTCGATGTTTTTTATATACGAAAAATCATGGTGTTGATTGCAAACGTTTTCAATCAGATGCAGAAAAAAAACCGCCGGTGCCTTGCGGCGACCGGCGGTCATCTGGCGCCTGGCGGCACTCAGAGATCGGACATCAGAACTTGTACGCCAGGCCGATGTTGTAGCGCCGGCCGTACTCCATCACGTTCTGGACGTACTGGTTGCCGCCCTGCTTGTGGATCACGCGCTGGCTGGTGATGTTGTCCAGGCCCACGTGCAGCTGAAGTTGCGGCGTCAGGTATTTCGAGATGTTGGCGGAGACATAGGTCTCCTCGTCGTTCTCGACCAGGTAGCCGGCAGTCCAGCGCGGCATGCGCACGAACGGGCTGTGGTAGTTGGCCTGCAGCCGTGCCTCGAAGCCGTTTTTCTCGTACCACAGCGTGACGCCGCCATTGCGCTGCATCAGGCCCACCATCGGGAAGTCGCCGGCAGTGAACTCCTTGATACTGCTTTCGTTGTACGAGAAATTGGCCGACATGCCAAGGCCGTCGAACGGTACCGGCAGCATCGTGAAGGCCTGCTGGTACGCCAGTTCCAGGCCGCGCACATAGCCGCCGTCGCCATTGATCGAGCGCGTGATCGTGGCCTGGCGGCCGTCGATCGTGGTGGTGTCGCTGGTGATGCCGATGTAGCTGCCTACCTTCTTGTAGAACAGCCCGGCCGACAGCAGCGCGCCCTTGTCGAAATACCACTGGTACGACAGGTCGGCCTGGTTGGCCATCATCGGCAGCAGGCCCGGATTGCCGGCGCTGCCGGTCAGCGGCTGGCTCGAACCCGGCGTGGTGTCGATCGACAGCGAGCGCGAGGCGCGCATCTCGTCCATCGGCGCGCGCGACATGGCACGCGCCAGCGAGAAGCGCAGCTGGTGTTCCTGCGCTTCGTCCAGGTTGAGGATCAGGTTGGCGCTCGGCAGTGCCTTGGTGTACGACGCGCCGCCTTCGACCGCCGTCGGCGCCGCACCGTTGCGCGACTCCATGCCGTAGCCGGTCTGCTTCGTGTGCACCACGCGCAGGCCGACGTTGCCGCGGTATTTCAGGCCGAACATTTCGCCATCCAGGTCGCCCTGGGCATACACGGCGCTGCTGCGTTCCTTCACGCGCCAGCCGGCCAGCAGGTCGGTGGTGGTCTGCGCGCGGCCGTCCGGCGACAGTGCGCCGGCGCCGAACAGCGACGTTGCAGTGCCGTCGAAATCGTTCAGCATCAGTGCCGGGAAATAACCTTCCGCGCCGATCGTCTCGAATGCCGAAGCGGGCAGCGACGCGGCCGTGGTGGCCAGGTTCCAGGTGGTCTGGTGGAACGATTTTTCGCGGTCCGAGAAGCGGGCGCCGAACTTGATGCGGCTGACTGGGCCCAGCTCGACCGGGCGCCAGGCCGACAGCTGGGCCGAGTTCAGCTTGTCGTCGACGTGGCCGTCGGCATCGATGTACAGCGCCGGGGCGCCGAAGATGGCCGCATTGCCAGTGTCCTGCGTGAACGAATAGGATTGCTGCTCGTTGCCGGTGAAGGACCAGCTCAGCGTGCCCGGCGCGCTGGTCTGGCGTACGTCGGCCCACTGGCTGTCGCGGTCGGCGCGCGAGACGGCCACGTCGGCGTCGACCTTCCAGTCGCCCACGTTGAACTTGCCGTTCAGGCCACCGGCGAAATTGCTCATGTTCTGGAACCAGCGCGTGCTGTGCGTCGAGACGGTGACGTCGCGCACGGTGGCACCCACCACGTAGCCGTCGCGGATGTCGAGGTTCGAGAAGTTCGGCGTCTGCCAGCCATCCCAGTTGCCGATGTCGCCGGTCCAGTGCTGCACGCTCGGCTCGTGGATCTTGTTCTTGGCGTAGTAGACGTCCGCGGTGATCTGCGCATCCGGGCTCAGCTTCCACTCCACCTTGCCCAGCACGCTGGCACGCTCGTTGGTGCCGCGCTTGACCTCGTCCTCGAAGCCCCACGGCGTCTTGTCGACGCGGCCGTCACCGTTCATGTCGACCGAATTGCTCTCGTTGAAGGCCCAGTGGTTCTTGCGTTTCTCGATCGACGGCTGCTTCTGGTAGCTGGCCGCCAGCGCCACGCCGACGCTGCCGCCGGCCAGCTGGTCGATGTAGATGCCGCCCAGGCGCGGGCGCCATGCCTTCGCATCCACGTCGTTGGCCAGCGGGTAGTACAGCGCATCGGCCTTGACGGAAAGCTGGCGGCCCTTGTATTTCAGCGGCTGCACCGTCTGCAGGTCGATCGAGGTGGCCACGCCGCCTTCGATCAGGTCGGCGTTCTGCGTTTTATAGACCACCGCGCCGGACAGCGACTCGGACGGGAACTGCTCGAAGCGCACCGCGCGGTTCGGCTCGGACGATGCCAGCTCGCGGCCGTTCAGCGTGGCGCCGATGAAGCGCTCGCCCATGCCGCGCGCGACGATCTGGCTGGCGTTGCCGCGATCCAGGCCAGCGGCCAGGCCCGGCAGGCGGGCCAGCGATTCGGCGATTGTCGTATCGGGCAGCTTGCCGATGTCTTCCGACGACACCACCTCGACGATGCTGTTGGAATTTTCCTTGACGGACAAGGCGCTGCGCACCGATGCGCGGATGCCGGTCACGGTGACCTGCTGCACGGCGGTCTCGCCGCTGGCCGTGGCTTCGGCCTGCTGGGATGCCTGCTGCGCAAGCGCGGCGGATGGCGTGGCGAACGCGGCAGGGACGAGGAACAGCGCGCGCACCAGTGCGCCGATGGGGGTGAGCTTCATGGAGTCTCCGTATCGTTATTATCGAAAAGTGCCGTCGGCCTGCCGCGCAAGCCGCTCGATCAACTTCGTGATAAAAATTCTATGTGGCTGAAATGGTTATCAGCCAATGAAGAATTGCCGAAGACGTATATGAAAAAGATATAGATCGGTTCGCACCGCGGCCAAGTCCTTGTATCCACAAGGAAAATAGCCGGGTGCAAGCAACTGGGGAAGTATCGTTACTTTGGTCAACACGTTGCGCGATTGTAACGAAGACGCGCTCGATCTTGCCTTCTGGTTACTGGCCCGGCGCTGGCGCCGGCTTCAGGCTGTTGGCCAGCGCCACGTAGGCTTCCATCGGCACGGTTTCCGGGCGGGTGCCTGGATCGATGCCGGCATCGACGATCTGCTGCTCGGTAAACATCCCCGCCAGGCAGTTGCGGATCACCTTGCGGCGCTGCGAGAACGCCTTCGCCACCACGGCTTCCAGCGTGGCCTCGTCGCATGGCAGCGGCTCGGCGATGGGGATCATCCGCACGATCGCCGAATCCACCTTCGGCGGCGGATCGAACGCGTCCGGCGGCACGATGAACATCAGCGCCATCCGGTAGCGCCACTGCAGCATCACCGACAGCCGGCCGTAAGCCTTCGTGCCCGGCTCGGCGACCATGCGCTCGACGACTTCCTTCTGCAGCATGAAGTGCTGGTCCTCGATCTGCGGCGCGAACTCGGCCAGGTGGAACAGCAGCGGGCTGGAGATGTTGTACGGCAGGTTGCCGACCACGCGCAGCTTTCGGCCTTCCGGCACGGGAATCGACCCGAAGTCGAACTTCAGCGCATCGCCGGAGTGGATCGTCAGCTTCTCGCGCGGGAAGCGCTTTTCCAGGCGCGTGACGAGGTCGCGGTCCAGCTCCACCACGTGCATGTGCGGCAGCGATTTCAGCAGCAGGTCGGTCATCGCCGCCAGGCCGGGGCCGATCTCCACCATCGTATCGCCGGGAACGGGCGCGATGGCGTCGATGATGTCGCCGAGAACGCGATCATCCTGCAAAAAATTCTGGCCGAAGCGCTTGCGGGCAATGTGTTTCATATATTCGTGTAAAAGTTTCCAGAACCCGGGGTCAGACCCCGATTTTGGGAAATTAATTGCCAAAAACCGGGGTCTGACCCCGGTTCTGAGAAATGTTCAGGTGCCGCGGCTGGCGTTGGCCATGTCGAGCGCGGCGCTGATGGCTTGTTCCATGCTGCCGCAGTCGGCGTGGCCGAGGCCGCGGGCGGCCAGGTCCAGGGCGGTGCCGTGGTCGACCGAGGTACGGATCAGCGGCAGGCCCAGCGTGACGTTGATGCCGCGGCCGAAGGTGGCGTATTTCAGCACCGGCAGGCCCTGGTCGTGGTACATCGCCAGCACGCAGTCGGCATCCTGCAGGTATTTCGGCTGGAACAGCGTGTCGGCCGGATAGGGGCCGCGTGCGTCGATGCCGCGTGCCCGCGCCGCTTCCAGCGCGGGCGTGATGACGTCGATTTCCTCGCGCCCCAGGTAGCCGTTCTCGCCCGCATGCGGGTTCAGGCCGGTAACGAGAATGCGCGGCGCGGCGATGCCGAATTTCGATTTCAGGTCGCGGTCGATGATGTCCAGCGTCGTGCCCAGGCCGGCGATCGTCAGCGCCGCCGGCACATCCTTCAGCGCCAGGTGGGTGGTTGCCAGCGCCACGCGAAGCTGCGGCAGTCCCGGCACATCCTGCAGTGAGCCGGCCAGCATCATCACCACCTGCGCGGTGCCGGTGCGGTCGGCGAAATATTCGGTATGGCCGGAGAACGCCACGCCGGCATCGTTGATGGTGCTTTTCTGCAGCGGCGCCGTGGCCACCGCCTCGAACCAGCCGGCCTTGATGCCTTCGATCGACGCATCGAGCGTGGCCAGCACGGCGCGGCCGTTGTCGCTGTCGAGCGTGCCCGGCACCACGTGGGCGGCCAGCGGGATGTCGATCACGGACAGCCGGTCCGGCCCGAAATGGGGCAGGCCGCCGTTGCGCACCGCCATCAGCGACAGCGCACTGACGCGGATCTCCGGATCGATCGCCTGCGCCGTCATGGCGAGGAAGGCGGCGTCGCCCAGCAGCACGCAGTTGACGCGCTCGCGCATCGCCCAGGCGGCGCGGATCGAGATCTCGGGGCCGATGCCTGCCGGCTCGCCGGTGGTGATCGCGATCGCGGGACGGACGCCCGGACGGCGCGCTGGCAAGGAAACGCTCATCGGCCGCCTTACTTCGCGGCTTCGGCGCGCAGGTCCTCGCTGCGGTACTCCACGTAGGCGCGGTCACGCACCTCGCGCTGGAAATCCTCCGCCGCTTCGACCATCTTCCGCTCGCGCAGCGCCATGCGCGCTTCGTTGCGTTTCTTTTCCTTCGACATGTCTTCGGACTTGCGCTCCACCACCTGGATCAGGTGGTAGCCGAACGCCGTCTCGACCGGGCCCGATACTTCGCCCGGCTTCAGCTCGTTCATCGCCTTCTCGAATTCCGGCAGCGTGTCGCCCGGGTACAGCCAGCCCAGGTCGCCGCCCTTCTTGCCCGATTCGTCGGTCGAATACAGCCGCGCCAGTTCCTCGAAGGTGGATGCCTTGCTGTCCAGCCGCGCCTTCATGTCGGCCAGCTTGCGCTTGGCGTCTTCGGCGCTGGTGGCCGGCGTCACTTTCAGCAGGATGTGCCGCGCGTGCGTCTGCTCCACGGCCGCTTCGGCCTGCGCCTGCGCCAGCGTGCGCTTGTCGACCAGCTTCAGGATGTGGAAGCCGGTGACGCTGCGGATGATCGGCGTGACCTGCCCCGGCTGCAGCTTTTCCAGCGCCTGGGCGAACACCGGCGGGATCCGGTCGGCCGGGCGCCAGCCCACGGCGCCGCCCTGCAGCGCGTCGGCCGAATCGGAATACGTGGCCGCCACCTTGGAGAAATCGCCGCCGGTGCGCAGCTGGCGCATCACGTCCTCGGCGCGCTGCTGGCGCTGGGCGATCACGTCCGGCGCGGCGTTCTCGGGAATGCGCACCATGATCTGCGAGATGTTGAGCTCCTGCTGCTCGGCCGCCGCCGCTTCCTGCGCGGCCAGGAAGCTGTCCACTTCCGCTTCCGAGATCTGGATCTTGGCATCCACCTCGTGCTCGCGCAGGCGGGTGGTGATGATCTCCTCGCGGATCTCTTCGCGGAAGCTGGCGAACGACGTGCCATCCTTCTCGATCTGGTCGCGCAGCTGCTGTACCGACAACTTCTGCTGTTCGGCGATGCGGGCGATCGCCCGGTCGAGCATCGTGTCATCGACGCGCACGCCCATTTCCTTGGCCATCTGCAGCTGGGCGCGCTCGACGATCATGCGCTCCAGGATCTGCCGCTGCAGCGCGGCGCTGTCCGGCAACTGCACGTTCTGCTGCTTCATGCGCTGCACGATGACGCCGACGCGCTCGGACAATTCGCGGCGCGTGATGACGTCTTCGTTGACGACCACGGCGATCGAGTCGATTTCGGGATTCCTGGACTGACCCGGCGGCGTGAAACCCTTCGGCTGCGCGGCCGGCGCGGCCTGGGTTGCCGGCGCCGCGGCCGCGGGCGCCGCTGCTGCGGGCACTGCAGCTGCGGGTGCCGCTGCTGCGGGTGAAGCGGCATTGGCAGGATCGGCTGGCTTCGCATCCTGCGCCGTGGCCACGCCGCCGGCAGTCATGGCGCACAACAGCAGTGTTGCGAGAGTGATCGGGTGCTTACTGAACATAATGCAAACGCTTTTCAGGTCAGGTGGAAAATGGTGAAGGATAGCAGGTGCGTGCCGCGGAAAGTGTAACAGCAAGTGACGGCGACCATGTCGCCGTCAGCGGCCCGGCCTCAGCGGCGATATCCCGGATTCAGTTGCTGGTAACCCGGAATGCTGTTCTTCAGCACTTCCAGCGGGTTGCCGATGCCGAACTTGGACAGGCCGTTCAGCTCGAGCTGGAAGAACACCTGCGTCGACGTTTTATTGGTGGTCGTCACGAAGCGCTGCGCGCCCATGCGGAACACCCAGCAGTCGCAGTTGTATTCGAGGCCGATCAGGCTTTCCAGGATGCGGTGATCCTGCAGCGAATAGCTCATGCGGCCGACGCCGAACCAGCGGTCCGTGATCGGCCACTGGGTGGAAAAGTCCACGTTCTTGAAGCTGTCGCGCAGGAAGCGGTAGCCAGCGTTGAACACCTTGCGCTGGCCGGGCTGGTACTGCACGTTCAGGTTCGAGCTGACCACGCGCTTGTCGCCCTGGTTGTACTGCACCGCGCTGTCCACGCCCCAGGTCTCGGAAATACGGCCGGTGGCGGCCAGCAGCAGGTCGGAGCGGCCGGTGCTGACGGGCTCCGAACTGGTCAGCTGCACGCGCTGGTCGTTGAAGTAGAAGCGCTGGCCGAACGCCAGGCGCAGGCGCTCGGCGCCGGATTCCTCGAGGAAGCGCGAGACGATCGCCGCCGTCACCTGGTTCGCATCGCCAACACGGTCCGAACCCACGAAGCGGTTCTCGGAGAACAGCTGGGTGAAGTTGAACGTGGCATCGGCCGTGTCGAACACGGGAATGTCGGTCTGGTCGCGGTACGGCGTGTAGACGTAGAACAGGCGCGGTTCCAGCGTCTGCGTGACGGCGCGGCCGAACAGTTTCGTGTTGCGCTCGAATTCCAGCCCCGAATCCAGGGAGAACGTGGGAATCGCCTTGGTGACCGAGCGGGATTCCTCTTCGCCGAACCTGTCGAGCTGGTAGGCGCTGGCATTGAGCATCAGCTTCGGCGTGATGAAGTAGCTGGGGCTGATGATCGGGAAGCTGATCTGCGGCTGCACCACGATGCGGTCGCCGTTGATCCTGGCGTCGTTGACGCAGGCGATGCCGCCGATATTGGCACCCGGGCAGATCGTTTCCGTCGCGTAGTGGAAGCGGGTCGCCTCGGCGTCCACCGACCAGTCGAAGCCGCCGATATCGTACTGCCCGGCGTGGAAATTCACCGCCGGCAGGCGGTCGTACGGGCGCGGCGTGACCGTTGCCGTATCCGGGTCCTGCAGCACCTGGTACTTCTGCACGCGCGCCGTCAGGCTCCAGATCTCGCCACGGTAGTCGGTGCGCGCCTCCTTCAGCAACTGGCGCTCGGCGCTGCCGGCCACGGTTTTCGAGAAGTCGGTCGGGTAATCCTCGTCCGATGCGGCGCGCACGTTCCAGCCATACGACCAGTCCTTGGCCAGCGCCTGCGAATGCGACGACTGGATCTGCCAGCGGTCGATGCCCTTTTCCTTGTCGTTGCGCAGGTATTCGACGAAGGTACGGCCTTCGTAGCTGCCGGCGGCCGTCTCGCCGATGTAGCGGCCCACCGCGCCCATCTGCAGGCCGCGCCGGCTGATGTAGTGCGGCGACACGGTGAGGTCGCGGTTAGGTGCGATATTGAAGTAATACGGCAGCGTCAGTTCTGCCCCGCCCCGCGAGGAAAAGCCCGGCACGGCAGGCAGCCAGCCGGACCGCCGCTCGCCGGACAGCGAGAAGGAAATGCCCGGCGTGCCGATCAGGGGCACATCCTTGAAATACACCACGGTGCCGGCGGCCACGCCCACGTCGCGGCCCTGGTCCAGGGTCAGCGTGCTCGAGCGCACGTACCAGTCCGGGTTCGGCCCTTCGCACGTGCTGTAGGTACCGTTGACAACCTTGGCCCGGTCTTCCGACAGAAAGTCGATGCGCTGGGCCTTGCCCTGCGCATTGTTCATTTCCAGCTTGTAGGTGGGCTGCAGCATGTAGCCCACCCCGGTCTCGGTATTGATGCGGAACTCGTCGGCCGTGTAGTAATCGCCGAAGCGCCACAGGCGCACATTGCTCTTTGCTTCCAGCTCGGATTCCACCTGGCGGTAGCAGGCGGCATCGGCGGTGACGCGCATCTTGTCCTGCACCACTTCCACGTCGCGGGTCAGGATCAGTTCCCGCTCGGGCCGGCCGCTGATTTCCTCGGCATGGATCGTGACCGGCGCATCCGGATCGTCGGCACGGAGCGCACCCGCCCCGGCAGCAACGCCAGAACTGGGCTGGGTCTGGGCATGGGCGGGTGCCGCGCAGGCGGCGATCAGGGCTGAGATGGCATACGCCCAGCGTTTCTTGAAGGGTGGGGCCAGGCTCATGGAAGGCAGGATACGCGACGCACTATAAAGAACACCATGCAGGCGATTTTTTGATTTGAATCCCTTATTATATGGGATTCCTTTGTCAATATCCGGTTTGCTCGGGCCGTACTTCATGTCTTTATTGCACACAATATCATCCAGCGGCGCACCCGCCGACGGCGACGCGCGCCTGCTTCAATTGAAAAACTGGCTGCAGGGGCTGGACATCGTCGACACCGCTTCGGCCCGCCCCGCATCGGCCGACGCCAGCTTCCGCCGCTACTTCCGCTTCGACGTGCTGCCGGCTGCACAGGCACGCCCTGGCGCCAACTTCGGGGCCACCCTGGTGGCAATGGATGCCCCGCCGGAGCGCGAGAATACCGCAGCCTTCGTGAAGGTGAACGCACTGCTGGCCGAGGCCGGCGTTTCCGTGCCCGTGATCCATGCGCAGGACCTGGACCAGGGCTTCCTGCTGCTGTCCGACCTGGGCACGACCACCTACCTGCAGGCGCTGAACCACGACAATGCCGCCACGCTGTATGCCGAGGCGCTGTCCGCGCTGGTCGACATCCAGCTGCGCAGCCAGCCCGGCGTGCTGCCCGAATTCGACCGCGCCTTCATGCTGCGCGAGCTGAACATCTTCCCCGAGTGGTACATCGGCAAGCACCTGAACACCACGCTGACCGAGGCCCAATCGGCCGAGCTGCAGAAGGTATTCGACCACATCGTCGCCAACTGCCTGGCCCAGCCGCAGGTATACATGCACCGGGACTACCACTCGCGCAACCTGATGTGGATGGACGAGAAGAATCCCGGCATCCTCGATTTCCAGGATGCCGTGTACGGTCCCATCACGTACGACGCCGCCTCGCTGCTGCGCGACGCCTATGTCTCGTGGGACGAGGAACTGGTGCTGGACTGGGTGATCCGCTACTGGCAGCACGCGAAAGCGGCCGGCCTGCCGGTCAGCAAGGACTTCGACGCGTTCTACAGGGACTTCGAATACATGGCCCTGCAGCGCCACCTGAAGATCCTGGGCATCTTCAGCCGCCTGAACTACCGCGACGGCAAGCCGCTGTACCTGGGCGACCTGCCCACGGTGATGGAATACGTGCGCCGCACCGCCAACCGCTACCGCGAGCTCAAGCCGCTGGTCAAGCTGCTGGACGCGCTGGAAAACCGCCAGCCCGCCGTCGGCTACACGTTCTGAGGACGCCATGAAAGCCATGATCTTCGCCGCCGGCCGCGGCGAGCGTATGCGCCCGCTGACGGACACCTGCCCCAAGCCGCTGCTGAAGGTGCGCGGCCGGCCCCTGGTCGAATGGCACGTGCTGAACCTGGTGCGTGCCGGGTTCACCGAGATCGTCATCAACCACGCCCACCTCGGCCACATGATCGAGGATTACCTGGGCGACGGCAGCCGCTTCGGCGCCACCCTCCTGTATTCCGCGGAGCGGGAAGCACTGGAAACCGCCGGCGGCATCGCCAACGCGCGGCACCTGCTGGGCGAAGAACCGTTCCTGGCGATTTCCGGCGACATCTGGTGTCCGCACTTCGATTTCAGCGAAGTGAAGGACGTCCTGCACGACAAGGACCTGTGGGGCAATGCCCACCCGGTCGAACAGCGCGACATCGCCTGGATCTGGCTCGTGAAGAACCCGCCGTTCCACCCGCAGGGCGACTTCGGCCTGAACATGTACACGGTAAGCTATCCGCCCCGGGAACAAGCGACGTGGACGTTCGCCAATATCGGCGTCTACCGGATGGAGATGTTCGACGGCATCCAGCCCGGCCAGCATGCCGGCCTGGGCAAGCTGCTGCGCGACTACGCCGGCAAGGGCCAGCTGGGCGGCGAAGTCTACGAGGGCGACTGGGACAATATCGGCACTCCGGCGCAGCTGGACGGGCTGAACGCGGCATTCGGGGTGAAGCGGCCATGAGTGGCCCGGGTGGCAAGTTCGCCGCGCGGCGCACCGCCCTGCTCGCGCGGCTGGAGCCGGGCAGCGTGGTCTTCCTCGCCACCGCTCCGGAAAGCGTGCGCAATGGCGACAGCGAATATCCGTATCGCCACGACAGCAGTTTTTATTACCTGACCGGCTTTCCCGAGCCGGAAAGCGCGCTGGTCATGGTTGCCGCGTCCGGCGAGCAGCCGGCCCGCGCCATCCTGTTCTGCCGCGAGAAGAATGTCGAACGCGAAATCTGGGATGGCCTGCGCCACGGCCCGGAGGCGGCGCAAGCCGAATTCGGCGTCGATGCCGCGTACCCGATCGCCATGCTCGATGAAAAAATGGCGGAGCTGCTGGCCGGCGCGCCCGCGCTGTACTGCCGCCTGGCGCGCGATGAAGGACTGGACGTGCAACTGCGCCGCTGGTTCGGCGCGGTGCGGGCAAAGGGCCGCACCGGCATCACCGCGCCGCCGGCGCTGCGCGACCTGGTGCCGCTGGTCGACGAGATGCGCGTCGTCAAGGATGCCGGCGAACAGGCGACCATGCTGCGCGCCGGCCAGATCTCGGCCGCGGCGCACCGCCGCGCGATGCGGGCGGCGCACGCCGGCGTGTTCGAATACGCGCTGGAAGCGGAACTGCTGTACGAGTTCCGCAGGAACGGTGCGCAATTCCCGGCGTATACGCCGATCGTCGCGTCCGGCGCCAACAGCTGCATCCTGCACTACAACAGCAACGACCGGCAAACCCGCGACGGCGACCTGGTGCTGATCGACGCCGGCTGCGAGCTCGATGGCTATGCATCCGACATCACGCGTACCTTTCCGGTCAACGGCCGCTTCACCGCGCCGCAGCGGGAACTGTACGAGCTCGTGCTGGCCGCGCAGGCCGCCGCCTTCCATGCGATCCGGCCGGGCAACACGTTCCACGCGGCGCACGATGCCGCCGTACGCGTGCTGGCGCAAGGCATGCTCGACACCGGCCTGCTGGACCGCGATACCGCGGGCAGCCTGGACGACGTGATCGCCAGCAAGGCCTACACGGCTTTCTACATGCACGGCACCAGCCACTGGCTCGGCATGGACGTGCACGACACCGGCGCCTACCGCCTCACCGACCATCCCGACAAGCCCTCGCGGCCGCTCGCCGAAGGCATGGTGCTGACGGTGGAACCGGGCATCTACGTACGGCCGGCGCCGGGCGTGCCGGAACGGTACTGGAACATCGGCATCCGCATCGAGGATGACGTGGTGGTGGCCGATGGCACGCCACGCGTGCTGACCGGCGACGTACCGAAAACGGTGGACGATATCGAGCGCCTGATGGCGGAGGGAACATGAGCACGAACATGAGCGATGCCATGCATGCCGACTACGACGTGGCGATCTGCGGCGCCGGCCCGGCCGGCATGGCGCTGGCAGCCTTGCTGGCACAGCGGGGCATGGCACCGTCGCGCATTGCGCTGATCGACGCGAAGCCGCTGGACGCGGCGCGCGACGACCCGCGCACGCTGGCGCTGTCCTGGGGCAGCCGGCAGATCCTCGGGCTGGTCGGCGCCTGGCCGGTGCCGGCCACCGATATCCATGAAATCCACGTGTCGCGCAAGGGCGCGTTCGGCCGCAGCATGATCACGCGCGACGAACAGCGCGTGCCCGCACTGGGCTACGTGACGCGCTACGGCGACATCGTGGACGTGCTGGCCGGCGTGACCGAACGCCTGGGCATCGTCTCGCTGCGGCCGGCGCGCGTCACCGGCCTGGAAGAAACGGCCGGCCACGTGCGCCTGGCGCTGGACGATGGCCATACTATCGTGGCCGCGATCGCGGTGCAGGCCGAGGGCGGCCTGTTCGGCGCACAGGCGGACAAGCAGACCATGCGCGACTACGGCCAGACGGCCATCATCGCCCAGGTGGAAGCCAGCGCCCCGGTCGCGCACCGCGCCTACGAACGGTTTACCGACGAAGGCCCGCTGGCGATGCTGCCGCAGGGAGAGGCGTATTCAATGGTCTGGTGCGTGCGGCCGGAAACGGCGCAGCAACTGCTGTCGCTGGACGATGCCGCCTTCCTGGCGCGGCTGAACGCCACGTTCGGCGAGCGTCTGGGCCGCTTCACGCACGCCACCCGGCGCCTGGCCTTCCCGCTCGGCCTGAACGCCGGCGTGCACGGCACGGCACGCACCACGGCGATCGGCAACGCCGCGCAAACGCTGCACCCGGTGGCCGGCCAGGGCCTGAACCTGGGCCTGCGCGACGCCACCGTGCTGGCCCGGCTGCTGGCACGCGGTGCCACGCCGGACAACCTCGCCGACTTCGCCACGCTGCGCCGGCAGGATCGCGACATCACGGTGCGCCTGACCGACACAATGGCGCGCATCTTCGCCAACACCTCGCCGCTGCAACCGGCGCTCGGCCTGTCGCTGGCCGCCATCGACCTGTTCAGCCCCGCGCGCTCCGTCCTGGCCGAGCTGATGATGTACGGCCGCCGCTAAAGCCAAAACTGGGGACGTACCCCTGTTTCCAGGAAATTTCCTGGAAACAGGGGTACGTCCCCAGTTTTTTTTGGCGTTACTGCTTGTGCAGGTTTGCGTATTTCAGGCCGAAGTACAGGATGAACGCATAGCAGGCCGCCGGTGCGATGAACGACAGCTGCACCCCCACCGTATCGGCCAGCGCTCCCTGCGCGAACGGCACCAGCGCGCCGCCGACGATGGCCATGCACAGCAGCCCGGAAGCCTGGCCGGTCTGCTTGCCCAGCCCGTGCAGCGCCATGCTGAAGATGGTCGGGAACATGATGGAATTGCACAGTCCCACGGCGAGGATCGCCACCATCGCCACCTTGCCGCCGCCGAGGATCGCGATGGCGATCAATGCGATGCTGGCCGCGGCGTTGAACGCCAGCGCCTTGCCGGGGCTGACCTTGCGCATCACGGCGAAGCCGATGAAGCGGCCCACCATCGCACCGCCCCAGTACAGGCTGACGTAGTGCGCGGCCTGCGCGGCCGTCATGCCGCCGATGTTCGGGTCTTCCAGGAAGTTGATCAGGAAGCTGCCGATCGAGACCTCGCCGCCGACGTACAGGAAAATGCCCAGCGTGCCCAGTACCAGATGCCGGTGCGCGAACAGGTCGGCGAACCGGCCGCCGGATTCGCCGTCCGCCGCCGCATCACCAGCTGAAGCATCGATCTTCGGCAGCCGCGCCAGCGCGAACAGCACGGCCAGCAACAGCAGCGCGCCGGCCAGCACCAGGTACGGCCCCTGCACGCTGGCCGCTTCCCGGGCGCGGTACGCCAGCTGTTCGGCGGCAGGCAATGCCGCCAGCTGCTCGGCGCCCAGCATGCCGCCGGACAGGATCAGCATGCCGCCCAGCGCCGGCGCCACCGTCGTGCCCAGCGAGTTGAACGCCTGCGTCAGCGTCAGGCGGCTGGACGCCGTGCGCGGATCGCCCAGCACCGTCACGTACGGGTTCGCGGCGACCTGCAGCACGGTGATGCCGCCGGCCAGCACGAAGAACGCAAACAGGAACACGCCGTAGCCGGACGTGGCGGCCGGGTAGAACAGCGCACAGCCGATGGCCGCCACGACCAGGCCGGCCACCGCGCCGCGCTGGTAGCCGAGCCGCCGGATCAGCATCCCCGCCGGCACGGAAACCAGCAGGTAGGCGCCGAAGAAGCAGAACTGCACCAGCATCGCCTGCACATAGGTCAGCGTATAGACCGCCTTCAGGTGCGGGATCAGCACGTCGTTCATCGACGTCAGCAGGCCCCACATGAAGAACAGGATCGTGACGATGACCAGCGGACCCGTGTTGTTGCCGGAAGTGTTCGCGCCGTCGGCGCCGGGCGCGAGCGCCGCCTGTGAATGAGCTTGCATGATGACTCCTTCCTGGAAAGGGCGACTATTTTACGCAGGCGACGGCATCCGCGTCGGCACCGGCCCCGCCGACGACCTGGATATTGGCGAACGCCGCCACCAGGCCGCCCTGCGCCGTCACGCGGAACGGCGTGTCGACCTTGCCCAGGTCGGCGCCCTTGAAACAGGCCAGCGGGATCTTGACGGTCTTCTTGCCCTGCCCGGCCAGCCGGGTGAACTCGCTGGCCAGGTCGACGGAGGAAGTGCCGACCGATACCTGCACCGGCCCCTGCGGCGCGGCCGTGACGATCGTGTCGAACACCAGCGCGCCATCCTTCGTGGCATACGCCGGCAGTGCGCGCAGCGCTGCGGCACGTGCTTCGATGGATCCCGGCCCTGTCCACGTCACCTTCTTCGCGTCCTGTTGCGTGGTGATCTGCGCGACCTCCACTTTCAGCGTCGGCAGCACATGCGTCGCGTTCAGGTCCGCGCCCAGCGCCTTGCGCTCGCCGCCGCTCTGCACATACAGCGGGAAGGTGGCACGGTCGGACTGGTTGAACACCGGGAACGCATTGGTCTTGCCGCATGGCGCGGTGCTGTTGTCCTCGGCCAGCTTGCCGACCTTCTTCGCCTTGCCGTATTCCAGGCCGTAGCCATAGGCGAACAGCGGCGCATAGTTCTTGTCGCCCACGTTCAGCGGTGCCTGGCAGGGGCTCTTCGGCCACGAGAACGACAGCTTGCCGGTGAACGGTGCATTCACTTTCCCGTCGGCGCCGCGCAGCAGCACGTCGGCCACGCCCTTGCCTTCGGAGCCCGGCAGCCATGCCGCCACGAAGCTGTCCGACAGGTTCAGCAGGTCATTGGCATACAGCGGCCGGCCCGTGACGAATACGGTCACCACCGGCTTGCCCTTGCCGGCAACGGCTTTCAGTACCGCCAGGTCTTCCGGGTAGCGGCCACTGTGGCGCAGGTTGCCGGCCGGGCCGATGTCGCCGTCGCCTTCCGCGTACGGGCCTTCGCCGATCACGGCCACCACCACGTCGTAGCCGGCCACGTCGACGCCGGCGGCATCCGCGCTGAACGTCACGTTCGGTGCCGCTTCCTTCAGGCCGGCCAGGATCGTGTCGCCATGGGGGAAATCGCTGTTCCTGTTGTCGGTTCCCTGCCACGTCAGGGTCCAGCCGCCGCTCTGGTTGGACATATTGTCGGCACTCTTGCCGACCACCAGGATCTTCTTGCCCCGTGCCAGCGGCAGGACATTGCCATCGTTCTTCAGCAGCACCAGCGATTCCTGCACCAGCTTGCGCGCCAGTTCGCGCGCCTGCATCGACTCCATCTTGCCGGCGTGGCGCGATGCCGATGGCTTCTGCAGGTTGGCGCGCAGCTTCACGCGCAGGATGCGCGTCACGGCATCGTCGATGCGGGCCATCGGGATCGTGCCATCCTTCACCTGCTGCACCGTGTTGGCGATGAAGCTCTTCCAGTCGTCCGGCACCATCACCATGTCGATTCCGGCATTGATCGCCTGCGCGCAGCTGTCGTTGCGGCAGCCCGGCACTTCGGCGATGCCGTTCCAGTCGGTGACGACGAAGCCGTCGAAGCCCATCTTCTGCTTCAGCACCTCGGTCAGCAATTCCCTGTTGCCGTGCATCTTGCCGTAGGTTTTGCCGGCGGCGACATCGGTCCAGCTGTTGTACGACGCCATCACGGTCTGCGCGCCCGCTTCCAGCGCCGGGTAGTAGCCGGCCATGTGGATGTTCATCATGTCCGACTTCGTGGCCTGGTTGACGCCGCGATCCTTGCCCTGGTCGGTGCCGCCGTCGCCCACGTAATGCTTGGCGGTGGCGACGACATTGGCATCATCCTCCAGCGATCCCTGCAAGCCTTTTACATAGGCACCGGCATAGTCGGCAACGATCTTCGGATCCTCGGAAAAACTTTCGTAGGTGCGGCCCCAGCGATCGTCGCGCACCACCGCCAGCGTGGGCGCGAACACCCAGTTGATGCCGGTGGCGCGCACGGCCTGGCCGACCGCCGCCGCCATTTCGCCGACGCGCTTCGCATCGCGCGCGGCGCCGAGGCCGATATTGTGCGGGAACAGCGTGGCGCCCAGCACGTTGCTGTTGCCGTGCATCGCGTCGATGCCCCAGATCACCGGAATCTTGTGCCGCATGTCGGTCGACATCGACGCATCGTAGAACGCATCGGCCATCTTCACCCAGTCGGCCGGCGTGGCGTACTTGCTGCCGTTCGGCCAGCTGCCGCCGCCGTTCAGCACGGAGCCCAGGTAGTACTTGCGCACGTCGTCCGGCTTCGTGGTCTTGATTTCGGACTGCGTCATCTGGCCGACCTTCTGTTCCAGCGTCATGCCGGCCACGATTTCCCTCACCCGCGCCTCCAGCTGCGCATCGGGCGCCACGGCGCTTTTCAGTCGCGGCCAGTCGGCCAGTGGAGCCGCCATGGCGTTGGCGGTCAGCAGCTGCGCGGCGGCAGCAAGAATGGTCAGGCGTCGCTTCATCGTCTCTCCGTATCTCCGTATCGTTCTGTTGAATTCAAGGCTTGCCGCGGCCGACGCCGCGGGGATCTCATGCGGCCGGCGTGCCGTCCAGGAAGGACTGGTACCACTTCCCGCTATCCTTCAGGATGCGCTGCTGCGTGGCGAAATCGACGTAGGTCAGGCCGAAGCGGCGCGTGTAGCCCTCCGCCCATTCGAAGTTGTCCAGCAGGCTCCACGCGAAGTAGCCGGCCACCGGCACCCCTTGCGCGATGGTGTCCTTCAGCGCGGCCAGGTGCCGCATGAGGTACGAGGTGCGCTGCCGGTCATGCACCTGCCCGTCCTCCAGCACGTCGTCGTAGCAGGAGCCGTTCTCGGTCACGTGGATCTCCTTCGGGCCATATTCCGCATGGATGCGTTGCAGCAGTTGCGCCATGCCGTCCGGTGCCACTTCCCAGCCGAACGCCGTGCGTTCCACGCCTTCCCGATGCACCACGCGCGCATGCAGCGGCCCTTCTCCCGGCGCGGCCGCGATCACTTCGGGGAAGTAGTAATTCAGGCCGGTGAAATCGGTCGGCACGGCGATCGCGTCCATGTCGCCCGCTTCGATGCGCGGCGCGGCGTCCCGCGCCGAGTCGCGTACATAAGCGAGCACGTCGTCCGGGTAGCCCTTGCCGAACAGCGGGTCGAGGAACCAGCGGTTGCGCAAGCCGTCATGCCGGCTGGCGGCGGCGATGTCTTCCGGGCTGCCGGAGGCCGGCCGGATCGGGTGCAGGCTGAGCGCCGCGCCGACCCGGGCGCCCGGCACGTTGGCGCGGATGACCGGCACGGCCAGGCCATGCGACAGCAGCACGTGATGGCTGGCCTGCAAGGCGGACGCCACGTCGCGGATGCCCGGTGCATGCATGCCATCCATATGCCCATGCATCGCCGTGCACCACGGCTCATTGTGCGTGATCCATTGCGGCACGCGGTCGCCCAGCCGGCGCGTGACGACATCCACGTAGTCGGCGAAGCGGTGGACGATGTCGCGCGCCATCCAGCCGCCGCGGTCCTGCAGCGCCTGCGGCAGGTCCCAGTGGTACAAGGTAGGCCACGGCTGCAGGCCGCGCTCGAGCATGCCGTCGACCAGGCGGTCGTAGAAGTCGAGCCCTTTCGCGTTCGGCGTGCCGCCGGTGCCGAAGATGCGCGGCCAGGCGATCGAGAAGCGGTAGGCATTGGTGCCGAGCGAGCGCGCGATGTCGAGGTCTTGCGGCCAGCGGTGGTAATGGTCGCAGGCGATGGCGCCGCTGGAGCCGTCGCGGATGCGGCCCGGCTGGGCGCTGAACGTGTCCCAGATCGAGTCGACGCGGCCGTCTTCATGGCGCGCGCCTTCGATCTGGTACGACGACGTGGAAGTGCCCCAGGTGAACCCGGTGGGGAAATCGCCGCGCGCCAGTGTGGTGTCGGGTACGTTATTGGTCATGGATTTCCCGGATATCGCGGGGATTGTTCGTGGTGAGCCAGCGTTGCAGCGGCTGGTGCAGTTCGTAGGGTTGCGTGCCGAACGAGCGGAACAGCGCTTCGATGTCGGCTTTCGGCGCGCTGGCGAAATCGATCGGCGCTACCTTGCCTGCCGGGGACGCATTTGCCGCGTTCGTGACGAAGCCCCATTTGCCGTCGCCCTGCCCGCCCTGCTGCGTGACGACCTTCCACGACCAGGCGGTGGCGGCCCAGCCGTACTTCGCATAGGTATCGAAGGAGGCGCGTGCGACCTGGCCGCCCAGCTCCAGGCCCATCATGGCCCACGGCTGCATCTCGCCGATGAAGAAGGCGGTGTCCAGCCGGCGCAGCCGCTCGTCCCATTTGCAGACGGTGTCGCCCTCGCCCGGAGAACAGGTCAGCCAGTCCTTGTGCACTTTCAGCCCGGGCTTGCCCCAGCCGAAGTGGCCCGGATAGGGATGCATCTCGAACGCCACGTTCGTCATGCCATGATCGGCCGGCTTGCCGTAGGCATCGATGCCATTCTTGACATGGCCGGGCAGGATGATCACGTGGTGCGGGTCGACCGCGCGGATCGCCCTGTACAGCTTGCGCACATTGGCCGCCATCGTGTCGGGATCGGTGCCCCATGGTTCGTTGAGCACGCTGTAGCCGGCCACGGCGCCGCGGTCCCGGTAGCGCTGCGCGACCTGCTGCCACAGCCATTCGGTGCGCGCCTGGTTGTCCGGCACGCTCCAGTATTCATTGCGGCTGGCGCAGCCGCTGTGGTGCTCGATGCCCTGGCTGCCGGCGGCGCCGTGCAGGTCCAGCACCACGTACATGCCGCGCTTCTCGGCCTGGTCGATCGCATCGTCGAGGTAGCGCCAGGCGTCGGCGCGCAGGGTGCGTGGCTTTTTCTCGTCCTCGATCACGCTGTGGATGAACGGCAGCCGCACCACGTTCAGGCCGTGCCGCTGCATCAGGTCCCAGTCGCGCGTGGTGATCCAGTTGTCGCGGAAGACCTTGAACAGGCGTTCGCGTTCGGCATAGCCGAAGCGTTTGTCGAGCAGCGCCTCCAGCTTGCACTGGTCGTCGACGCCGCTGGTCTTGTCCAGCTCCATCATCCAGAACTCGTTGATCAGCCAGTTGCCCAGGTTGGTGCCCCGCAGGATCGCCTGCCGGCCATCGGCATCCAGCCACTTCGTGCCGGCGGTGTGCAGCAGGGGCAGTGGCGCCTGCGCCTGCGCGCCCTGCATCGGCTGCACCAGCGCGGCCGTGGCGATCAGTGCCGCCATCGACTGTTTCCGCATCGTCTCCTCCTGATTCCTCAATGAATGGAAAGCTTTCCACAATCTCGCGAAAAAATGGCGCGCCACCCGGGCGCGCCGCCCTGTACCTTCTGCCGCACAGTCTTATCCGGCGCGCCTGCGCGCCTTGGCCGCAGGTGCCGGGCCCAGCGACGCGCGGTGCGTGACGCTGAGCGGATAACGGCGCGCCACCGGGCGATCGCCGTCGTAGCAGCGGTTCAGCAGCGCGTTCAGGCCTGCCTTCACCACATCGCGCCACGGAATGTGCACGGAGGTGAGCCGCGGTGCCGAGAATTCGGCGCTGGGCGTATCGTCGTAGCCGAGTACCGACACGTCGCGCGGCACCGCAACGCCGGCTTCCTGGAAGTGCGACAGCGCGCCGACGGCCATCTCGTCGTTGGCGCAAAACAGCGCGGTGAACGCGTAATCCGATGCCAGCAATTCCTTCGCGCAGGCGAATCCGCCTTCCGGCGAAAAGTCGCTCTCGGCGATCCACAGTCCGTCCGTTTCGATGCCGCCCTTCCTGAGCCCCTTGAGGAAGCCGTCGATCCGCTCCACGTTGTCCGGCGCGTCGGCCGGGCCGGCGATCACGGCGATCTGGCGGTGGCCCTGTTCCAGCAGCGTTTCCGCGGCCAGCGCGCCGCCCTTGCGGTGATCGACCTGGAAGGCCTGCTCGCCCAGACCGCTGGTTGCATTGTTGACGACGACGATGTTGGCGCCGCGCGCGCCCAGTGCGGCGATGTCCTCGTCGCCCAGGATGTTACTCATCGAGATGATGCCGTCGCAACCCCGTTCCAGCAGGAACTCGATGCCTTCGACAGCCTGGCGCAGCGCATCGCCCCGCCCCACGCCGAACGCCACCACCATGTGCAGGCCGTTGGCGCGCAGTTCGATGTCGATCATCTGCAGGATCGGCGTGTAGAACGTGCCTTTCAGAATGGGGATGTAGACGCCGATCATCTTCGAATAGCCGGACAGCAGCGCCCGCGCCGCGTGCGACGGCCGGAAGCCCAGCGCATCGATCGCCGCGCGCACCTTGGCGTGCGTGGCCGGCGCTACCGCGCCCTTGCCGCTGACCACGCGCGATGCGGTGCCGAGCCCCACGCCCGCCAGCCGGGCCACGTCCTTGATGGTTGCCACTACGATTTCCTATCGTGCCTGAATGACGCAAGCATACTGTATCGACGTCGCCCGGACATTACCCGCGTGCCCATTGCCTGGCTCCTGGTTCCTGGTTCCTGGTTCCTGGTTCCTGGTTCCTGGTTCCTGGTTCCTGGTGGAGGCAGCCAAGCTTCCGGCGGGCGGTTCGTCCCCGAAGGCACGCCGCGCCTGCAGGCAGGCGGCATACCGCGCCGGCAAGGGTATCAGCCCATGCACCGTCAGCCAGCGCCGCGAAATCGAATCCGTCATGCCTGCCTCCCGTCCACATCCGCCTTATGGAAACGTTACCATTTTGGCGAAATCATACAGGAATTCATGCGCTACAACGAGAAAATTTTGCTGCCGGAATGCGCAAGGCCGGGCTGGCGCGCACCGGAGTGGACGCCAGCCCGGCCATGGCTGGAGGGCTTACTCGACCGCCTTGACCATCTCCTCGATGATCTTCTTGGCGTCGCCGAAGACCATCATGGTCTTGTCCATGTAGAACAGCTCGTTATCCAGCCCGGCATAGCCGGAGGCCATCGAGCGCTTGTTGACGATCACGGTCTTGGCCTTGAAGGCTTCCAGGATCGGCATGCCGGCGATCGGTGATTTCGGGTCCTTGGCGGCGGGGTTGACGACGTCGTTGGCGCCCAGGATCAATGCCACGTCGGCCTGGGCGAATTCGCCGTTGATGTCTTCCATCTCGAATACCTGGTCGTACGGCACTTCGGCTTCGGCCAGCAGCACGTTCATGTGCCCCGGCATGCGGCCGGCCACCGGGTGGATCGCGTACTTGACGGTGACGCCGTGCTCGGTGAGCTTTTCCACCAGTTCCTTCAGTGCGTGCTGGGCGCGGGCCACGGCCAGGCCGTAGCCGGGCACGATGATCACCGTTTCCGCGTTACTCATCAGGAACGACGCATCGTCGGCCGAGCCGGATTTCACCGGCCGCGCGGCCTGGGCGGCGCCGCCCGAAGCCGCCGCCGCGGTCTCGCCGCCGAAGCCACCAAGGATCACGTTGAAGAACGAGCGGTTCATCGCCTTGCACATGATGTACGACAGGATTGCGCCCGACGAGCCCACCAGCGAACCGGCGATGATCAGCATCGCGTTGTTCAGCGAGAAGCCGATGCCGGCGGCCGCCCAGCCCGAATAGCTGTTCAGCATCGAGACCACGACCGGCATGTCGGCCCCGCCGATCGGGATGATGATCAATACGCCCAGCACGAACGCGATCGCCGTCATCACCACGAAGGGCGTCCACGCCGGCTCCACGCCGCCGGCAAACACAAAGGCCAGGCCCAGCGCGACCATCACCAGCGCCAGCACCAGGTTCAACACGTGCTGGCCGGCGAACACCACCGGCGCGCCCTGGAACAGGCGGAACTTGTACTTGCCGGCCAGCTTGCCGAACGCGATGACGGAACCGGAGAACGTGATCGCGCCGACAAAGGTGCCGATGAACAGCTCGATGCGGTTACCCAGCGGCAGGGCTTCGCCCGGCGCGGCGATATTGAACGCCTGCGGCTCGGACACCGCGGCCACGGCGATGCACACGGCGGCAAGGCCGATCAGCGAGTGCATTGCCGCCACCAGTTCCGGCATCTTCGTCATTTCGACGGTTTTCGCCAGGTAGGCGCCAATGGCCCCGCCGACGATCACGCCCAGGGCCACCAGCCCGAACCCCATGCCGCCAGAGGCTGTGCTGCCGGCCTGCAGCCTGGCGATCAGCGCAATAGTCGTCAGCACGGCGATCGCCATGCCGGCCATGCCGAAGGCGTTGCCGCGCCGGGCGCTGGCGGGAGAAGACAGGCCCTTCAAAGCCTGGATGAAGCACACCGAGGCAACGAGGTAGAGCATCGTCACCAGGTTCATCGAGATGAAGGCCATCATTTGCCTCCCTCTTTCTTGTCCTTCTTCCGGAACATTTCCAGCATGCGGCGGGTGACGAGGAAGCCGCCGAACACGTTGACGGCGGCCAGCGCCACGGCCACGGTGCCGGCGACCTGGCCGACCAGCCCTTCGGTGAGCCCGGCTGCCAGCATGGCGCCGACGATGACGATCGCCGATATCGCGTTGGTGACCGCCATCAGCGGCGTGTGCAGCGCCGGCGTCACGTTCCAGACGACGTGGTAGCCCACATAGATGGCCAGCACGAAGATGATCAAGTTGATGACGGTGTGGCTTACTTCCACGACGCTCTCCCTGTTTCGATGACGGTGTGGCTCGCTTCCATGACGCTCCCCCTTATTTGACAACTTATTTTCTTAGTGCTTCTCCGGCGTGCGCCACCAGGGTGGCCTTGATGATCTCGTCCTCGCGGTCGATCGCCAGCCGGTCGTCCTTGTCGATGATCAGCTTGAGGAAGTCGAGCACGTTGCGGGCATACAGCGCGGAGGCATCGGCCGCCACCAGGCAGGCCAGGTTCGGTTC
Organism: Pseudoduganella sp. jia 9; assembly: GCF_055502615.1. Lineage (NCBI taxonomy): Bacteria > Pseudomonadati > Pseudomonadota > Betaproteobacteria > Burkholderiales > Oxalobacteraceae > Pseudoduganella > Pseudoduganella sp. jia 9. The sequence continues at coordinate 35,255 of NZ_JBUPWE010000025.1, forward strand.
GCCGACGATGACCACGCCGTGCCTGATCACCGTTTTCCCCAGCTCGGAGAGCGGGCAGTTGCCGCCCTGCTCCACCGCCAGGTCGACGATCACGGAACCCGGCTTCATGGCCCGCACCGTCTCTTCCGAGATCAGCACCGGCGCCTTGCGGCCGGGGATCAGCGCGGTGGTGATGACGATGTCGGCCTGCCTGGCGCGTTCGTGCACCAGCTCGGCCTGCCGCCGCATCCAGTCCGCCGGCATCGGCCGCGCATAGCCGCCGGCGCCCTGGGCGATGTCCTTTTCCTCGTCGGTGAGAAACGGCACGTCGATGAATTTGGCGCCCAGCGACTCGACCTGCTCCTTCACCGGCGGGCGGACATCGGAAGCCTCGATCACGGCGCCCAGCCGCTTGGCGGTGGCGATCGCCTGCAGGCCGGCCACGCCGACGCCCATGATCAGCACGCGCGCCGCCTTCACGGTGCCGGCGGCCGTCATCAGCATCGGCATGAACCGCTGGTAGGTATTGGCCGCCACCATCACCGCCTTGTAGCCCGCGATATTGGCCTGGGACGACAGCACGTCCATCGATTGCGCCCGCGTGATGCGCGGCACGGCTTCCAGCGCGAAGGCGGACAGGCCGGCGCCGGCCATCGCGGCGATGTTGTCCGCATCGAAAGGGTTCAGCATGCCAATCAATACGGCGCCACGCTGCATCAGCGCCCGCTCGCCGTCATCCGGCGCGCGCACCTTCAGCACGATCTCGGCGCCGCAGGCATCGGCCGCGCTGCCGATCGTGGCGCCGGCGGCCGCATAGGCATCGTCGGGAATGGAAGCGGCCATGCCGGCACCGGATTGCACGATCAGCTGGTGCTTGCCGGCGAGCTTCTTGACCGTCTCGGGCGTTGCGGCCACGCGTGTTTCGCCCGGCCGCGTTTCGGCCGGTATTCCTATCCTCATGAACCGCCTCCCGTGTTTGTTGATGGAGTGACTACGAGACTGGCTCAACACTAGCACGGAAATCTTGTTGAAAAATGTTTTTGATAAGACAACCTAGACTTGCGTACAACAAGCGAGGTGTGCTGTCACGCGGCAGTCACATGTGTCCTGGCGGAACAGGCTAAAATACCGGCTCTTTCAAGGATGACCCTCATGCCGCGTACCTGGAAACCCAATGTGACCGTTGCCGCCGTCATCGAGCGCGACGGCAAATTCCTGCTGATCGAAGAAGAGACCAGTGACGGCATCCGCCTGAACCAGCCCGCGGGCCACCTGGATCCGCTGGAATCGCTGGAGCAGGCCGTGGTGCGCGAAACGCTGGAAGAAACCGGCTACGACTTCACGCCGACGGCGCTGGTCGGCATGTACATGTCCCGTTACCGCTCGGCCCGGACCGGCGAACTGGTGACTTACCTGCGCTTTGCGTTCTGCGGCGAGGCGGGCGAGTACTACCCGGACCGCCCGCTGGACGACGGCATCCTGCGCACGATGTGGCTGACACGCGACGAAATCGCCGCCTGCCGCGAGCGCCACCGCAGCCCCCTGCTGATGACGTGCGTCGACGAATACCTGGCGGGCAAGCGCGCCCCGCTCGAACTGCTGCATACGCACGTCTCGGTATACGAGGAAGTGTGACTGCAAGCGCGATGAAGATCGGATGGATGAAATGAGCAAGAAAAAAGTCGTGATCGGCATGTCCGGCGGTGTGGACTCCTCGGTGTCGGCATGGCTGCTGAAGGAACAGGGCTACGAAGTGGTGGGCCTGTTCATGAAGAACTGGGAAGACGACGACGATTCCGAGTACTGTTCCACGCGCCAGGACTGGATCGACGCGGCCAGCGTGGCCGACGTGGTGGGTGTGGATATCGAGGCCGTCAACTTCGCCGCCGAATACAAGGATCGCGTGTTCGCCGAATTCCTGCGCGAATACCAGGCCGGCCGCACGCCGAACCCGGACGTGCTGTGCAACGCCGAGATCAAGTTCAAGGCCTTCCTCGACCATGCAATGCTGCTCGGCGCGGACCTGATCGCCACCGGCCACTATGCGCGCGTGCGGCACAACGCCGCCACCGGCACCCACGAACTGCTGAAAGCCGTCGACCACACCAAGGACCAGAGCTATTTCCTGCACCGCCTGAACCAGGCGCAGTTGTCAAAGACGCTGTTCCCGCTGGGCGAGATCCCGAAGACCGAAGTGCGCCAGATCGCCGAAAAGCTGAAGCTGCCGAACGCCGCGAAAAAGGATTCGACCGGCATCTGCTTCATTGGCGAGCGGCCGTTCCGCGAATTCCTGAACCGCTACCTGTCGTACAAACCGGGGCCGATGAAGACGCCGGACGGCAAGACCGTCGGCGAGCACGTGGGCCTGTCGTTCTACACGCTGGGCCAGCGCAAGGGCATCGGCATCGGCGGCGTGAAGAGCTACCAGAAGGCCGACGGCAGCAGCGACGCGTGGTACGTGGCGCGCAAGGACGTGGCCACCAACACGCTGTGGGTGGTGCAGGGTCACGATCACCCGTGGCTGCTGTCGCCAGACCTGTCCGCCGACCAGGCCAGCTGGATCGCCGGCGTGCCGCCCGAAGCGGGACGCATCGCCGCCAAGACCCGTTACCGGCAGGCCGACGTGGCCTGCGACGTGGCGCCGCAGGGCGCCTCGGACTTCGCGCTGTCGTTCATGGACCCGCAGTGGGCCGTGACGCCAGGGCAGTCGGCCGTGCTGTACGACGGCGACGTATGCCTGGGCGGCGGCATCATCGCCGGCCCGCGCACCGCCTGAGTCTCGAAAGTTACTGCAAAACCGGTGACAGGCTCCGGTTCTTTTGGAATATTTCCTGAGAACTGGTGCCTGTCACCGTTTTTTACTGTTATTTCCTGGAAAACAGGGTCTGTCCCTAATTTCTAGAGAATTTACTTGTCTGCAGCCGGCTCCTGCCCGCCACTGTCCGCCTGCATCTTCTGCTGCCGCTTGACCATCGCGATGACGGTGTTGCGGATCGTCTTCAGCACGGTACCCGCATTGAACGGCTTGACGATGAAGCCGTTGAAGCCCATCGCGTGGGCGTTCTGCACGGTGGCGGCATCGAACTCGCTGGAGACCATGAAGATCAGCGCCTTCGGCCATTGCCGGCGCATCGCCTCGACGGCGGGAATGTCCTGCTCGACCTGGTCGCGGTTGATGCAGACGATCTGCGGATTGAGCTTGATCAGCAGCGCGGCGCCGGCCGCGCAGGTGTGCGCCTGGCCGACGACGTCGTAGCCGCCATCCATCAGTACGGTGTTGAGCAGGCCGCGCGCCACTGCGCTGCCATCGATGATCACTGCCTTCAGCATTGTCGTTCTTCCATTATGACTCCCATGCCAGCATGTTCCAGCTGACGCCCACCGTGACGTCTGTCTTCAGTTCCACGAGCTGACGGGAAAGATACAGCATCTCCCGCTCCTTTCGTAGTGCCTCGCCGACCGCGTCCTTCAGGATGCCGGCGCCGGCCATGATCGCATCGAGGGTGCCGTAGGTGCGCAGCAGTTTCGCCGCCGTCTTCAAGCCTACTTTCGAGACGCCGGGAATGCTGTCGGTGGCATCGCCCATCAGGGCCAGCAGGTCCGGCAACTGGGCGGGCGGCACGCCCCACTTGTTCTCCACCCAGGCGTGGTCGTGCCATTCGCTCTTGAAATGGTCCCACACGCGGGCGCCGTGGGCAATCAGGCAATGCAGGTCCTTGTCGGTGGTGGCCACCACGGCCTCGCCCCGGCCCTGGCCCAGCCAGCGCATGACGACGGTGCCGATCACGTCGTCCGCCTCGACTTCCGGCAGCGATACCGGCCGCAGCCCGAACGTTTCCAGCTTCGCGTAAAAGCCCGGCAATGCCTCGCGCAGCGGTGCCGGCATCGGTGCGCGCGATTCGCGGTAGCCGCCATACAGGTCGTGGCGCCAGGTGCGGCCGCCGAAATCAAACGCGGGCAGCACGTGGGTGGGTTCGTGACCGTTGACCAGCGTGCGGAAGGAATTCAGGGCATGGCGCAGCGCGATCTCGGCCTTCAGGTCCGAGTCGGGTTCGGGGCTGGCTTCGTATACGCGCCGCACGATGTTCAGGCCGTCGATGGCAAGCAGGCGTCCCATGGCAAAATCCCGATTCTACCGCACCCCTCAACGCAGCAGTTCGTAGGGCCCGCCCTGCTCCAGCGCGCGCTGGTAGGCTGGCCGCGCATGGATGCGTTCGAGGAATGCCGCCAGCTTCGGATGGGTCGCCGCATCGAGCCCGCCGCGCGATGCCGCCGCTTCGAGGGGAAAACTCATCTGGATATCGGCGGCACTGAACGCATCGCCGGCAAACCATTCGTGCCGGCCCAGCTCCCCCTCCAGGTAATCGAGGTGCTGGCGGATCTGCGGCAGGATGTAGTTGCCCTTCACCTTCTGCGCGATGCCGCGCGCGATCGGCTTCACGAAGAACGGCGCCGGCGCCGTTTCCACCCGGTCGAAGATCAGCTTCATCAGCAGCGGCGGCATCATCGAACCTTCCGCGTAATGCAGGAAATACGTCCAGCGGCGCTTCTCCGGCGTGCGCGCTGGCGGCCGCAGGCGGCCCTGGTCGTAATGGTCCATCAGGTATTCGATGATTGCGCCGGATTCGGCCACGACACAGTCGCCATCGGCGATCACCGGCGACTTGCCCAGCGGGTGCACGGCCTTCAGTTCCGGCGGCGCCAGCATCGTGCGCGCATCGCGCTGGTAACGCACGACCTGGTATGGCAGGCCCAGTTCTTCCAGCAGCCACAGCACGCGCTGCGAGCGGGAATTGTTCAGGTGGTGGACAGTGATCATGTTGGGCTAGTTCGATGCAAGTTGGCTGAAAGCGCAGCTTAGCACTGCTGCCAGGCACAGGCGGCATTTCCTGGCGCAACGGAATCTGGCAGGGAAGCACCATCACGCCGCGCCATTCGTCTGTTGTAAAGAATGCGAATGATAACAATTCTCGTTTACATACTTTGCCACAATTGCTACACTCGACAGTCTTTACAAAAACTTACACGGACCTGTTGAGAAATGACCCAGATTAAGAGTCGTAAACACCCTACCCGTTTGCAGATGAGCACTGTGCTGGCTTCGCTGCTGTTGCCGGCCGCCGCCGTGCACGCGGCCGATCCGCAGGAAAAGCAAATGGCCGAAGTCGTCGCCGAAGCAGGCAAGGAAAACGACTTCAAGGCGGAACGCGCGTCGTCGCCGAAGTACACGGAAAAGCTGGTGAATACGCCCCAGACCATCACGGTGATCAAGAAGGAACTGTTCGAACAGCAGAACGCCACCACGCTGACCGAGGCGCTGCGCAATTCGCCGGGCGTGGGCACCTTCTTCCTGGGCGAAAACGGCAACACCAACACGGGTGACGCGATCTTCCTGCGCGGCTTCGACACGTCCACCAGCATCCACGTGGACGGCGTGCGCGACATCGGCTCGATCTCGCGCGACGTGTTCAACATCGAACAGATCGACGTACTGAAAGGTCCTGCCGGTACCGACACCGGCCGCGGCGCACCGACCGGCTCGATCAACCTGCAGTCGAAGCAGGCCAACCTGGAAAACGCCATCGGCGGTTCGATCACCGGCGGCAGCGGCAGCCAGAAGCGCGCCACGGCCGACATCAACCGCGTGCTGGACGCGGAAAGCGGCATCGCCTTCCGCCTGAACGTGATGGCGCAGGATTCCGAAAGCGCCGCGCGCGACGTGGTGAAGAACAAGCGCTGGGGCGTGGCGCCGACGGTTGCCTTCGGCCTGGGTGGCAAGACCCGCGCGCACCTGTCCTACCTGCACATCAAGCAGGACAATATTCCCGACGGCGGCGTACCGACCATCGGCCTGCCCGGCTACACGAGCCCGGACAGCCGCAACGCCAATCCGGCGCTGCGCCGAGAATTCCTGAACAGCGCACCAATGGTCGACCCGAAAGGCTTCTATGGCCACGTGACGGACCATGACGACGTAACGGCCGACATGGCCACTGTGCGTATCGACCATGATTTTTCGCCGAACCTGCGCCTGCAGAATACCTCGCGCTACGGCAAGACGAAGCAGGATTACCTGCTGACCTTCCTGATGGCCAACGCCACCACCACCAACGCCACCACCGGCGCAGTGACACCCTCCAACCTGATTACGCCAAACCCGGCTGACCCGTCGACGTGGCTGCTGCGCCGTAACAACCGCACATTCAAGGATGTGGAGAACCGCATCGTTGCCAACCAGACCGTAATGACGTGGGACGTGGCAACCGGCGCCCTGCAGCACACGATCGTGGGTGGCCTGGAGTTCGTGGACGAGAAGCAGACCTCGTTCGGCCGCACCGGCGGCGGCACGCTGACCGATACGCCGCTGTATGCGCCGAACCCGAGCGCGCCGATCACCGGCCTGAACCCGGTGCGCACGGGCGCCGTTTCCCAGGGAAGTACCGACACGCAGTCGCTGTACCTGTTCGACACCGTCAAGATCGGCGAACAGTGGATCGTCAACGGCGGCGTGCGCGTGGACCACTACAATCTGGACTACGTGGCTACCACGCTGACCAACAACGTGTTCGTGCCGACCGTGCTGTCCGACAGCGACACGCTGACCACCGGCAAGCTGTCGGTGCTGTACAAGCCGACCGCGAACAGCAGCGTATACGCCACCGTTGCCAGCTCGAAGCAGCCACCGGGCGGCGCGTCGTTCAGCCTGTCCACGTCGGCCAGCAGCGCCGCCAACGCACAATTCGATCCCCAGGAAACGACTACCAAGGAAATCGGTACCAAGTGGGATTTGCTGGAGCAGAAGCTGGCCTTCACCGCGGCGCTGTACCGTACCGACGTGAAGAATGAAGTCGAGCAGGATCCGACCAATGCCGCCAACTACTTCCAGACCGGCAAGAAGCGCGTCGAGGGCATCGAGCTGGGCGTGCAGGGCCAGATCACGCCGAACTGGATGGTCAGCGCCGGCTACACGCACATGAAGACCAGCGTGGAATCGGGCCGCGCGGTTACCGCCAACGGCGAGGATTCCCTGACCTACACGCCGAAGAACGCTTTCACCAGCTGGACCACGTACAGCTTCCCGTTCGGCCTGACGGTCGGCGGCGGCGTGCGCTATAACGGCAAGCTGCTGCGCGGCACCGACGGCGCCGTCGGCACCCCGGCCTTCTCGAAGAGCTACTGGGTGGCCGATGCGATGGCATCCTATGCCATCACGAAGAACGTGGACCTGCGCCTGAACGTGTACAACCTGGCGGACGAGGAATACGTCGCGGCCATCAACAAGAGCGGCTACCGCTACACGCCGGGCACCCCGCGCTCGGCCAGCCTGACGGCGAACTTCCGCTTCTAAGGCGCGCAACGAGTTTCATCGCTTTATCCTTCAGACTTCGCGCCACCTTCGGGTGGCGTTTTTTTTCGGGGGCCGCGGGTCTGGCGGTGCCTCGAGGATTAGAATGATAACGATCCCACGACGAGGCGCCGTCCATGAAACCTTTCCGCAAGCGTACCGTGTTCTACCTGGGCGAAGTGGTGCTGATTGCTGCGCTATGCACTCTTCCGTTCCACAGCGACCTGCTGCCGTTGACGATCGGCACCTTGTTCGCGCACCTTGCCTACAGCATTGCGGGGCTGCTGTTCGAGTGGCGCATTGCCGCCATGGGGCCCGGGTCGGACAGCATTTTCGGCGTCTCCAGTAATACGATGATCAAATGCGTAATGGGCGCCGGTGTCGTGGCAATGGCATCCTGGCCATTGCTGCGATCGAATGCGGCATGGATGGCTGGTGTAATCGCGCTCGCCTGGGGTATCGAATCGCTGCTGGTGTACCAAAAAGAAAACCCGGGGCAAACCCGGGTCCGTTGAATGCTTCCTCGCCAACCGAAGCGCTGGCGCCGGCCAGCCGGTCGTTCAGCGCTGCATGTTCAGCGCTGCACGTTCAACATGATCACGCGCCGCTTGGCGCCGCCGTCGTCCGAGGTATCGATCGGCGCCGGCGTGGTCTCGCACGAGCCGCATGAGCCGCAGCCGCTGCCGCAGTCCGACTGCACCTTGAACAGCTTTGCCAACCGGTCCTGGTCGAAGCCTTTCTTCGACAGCGCGTAGACCATCCGCTGCCGCAGCGCGGCAGGGAGGAATTTCCGGCACGCCTGCAGCACGGCGGCGATGACTATCAATGCAACGATCAGTTCCTGCCACATGGCGAACTCCTCATGCCCCCAGCAGGCGGGCGGTCTGGTAAACGATGAACGAGGCGGCGTAGGCCAGGCCGAACATGTAGCCGGCCATCATCAGCGCATAACGGGTGTGGCCGGTCTCGCGCTTGACCACCGACAGCGTGGCCAGGCACTGCGGCGCGTACACGTACCATGTCAGCAGCGACAGCGCGGTGGCCATCGACCACGTGCTGGCCAGCAGCGGCGCCAGCGCCGTGGCGACTTCGTCGCCGGTCTGGGACAGCGCATACACGGTGCCCAGTGCACCGACGGCCACTTCGCGCGCCGCCATGCCGGGCACGAGCGCGATGCAAATCTGCCAGTTGAAGCCGATCGGCGCAAACACGAATTCCAGCGCGCGGCCGATCATGCCGGCCACGCTGTAGTAGATCGGCGGCTGGGTGGCGCCTTCCGGCGCGCCGGGGAAGCTCGACAGTGCCCACAGCAGGATCGTCAGCGTCAGGATCAGCGTACCCACGCGCAGCAGGAAGATCTTGGCGCGCTCCACCAGCCCGATGGCCAGGTTGCGCAGGTTCGGCACGTGGTAGTTCGGCAGCTCCATCATCAGCGCGTGCTTGCGCTTGGCACCCATGGTGCGCTTCATGACCCAGGCCACCACCATCGCCGAGATGATACCGGCGAAATACAGCACGAACAGCACCAGGCCCTGGAGGTTGAAGATGCCGGCCACTTCGCGGTCCGGGATGAACGCGGCGATCAGCAGCGCATACACGGGCAGGCGCGCCGAGCACGTCATCAGCGGCGCGATCATGATCGTCACCAGCCGGTCGCGCGGGTTCTGGATCGTGCGCGCGGCCATCACGCCGGGAATCGCGCAGGCGAACGACGACAGCAGCGGGATGAACGCACGGCCCGACAGGCCGACGCCGCCCATCATCCGGTCGAGCAGGAAGGCGGCGCGCGGCAGGTAGCCGCAATCCTCGAGCACGAGGATGAAGAAGAACAGGATCAGGATCTGCGGCAGGAACACGATCACGCCGCCGACGCCGGCGATGACGCCATCGACCAGCAGGCTGCGCAGCACGCCTTCGGCCATCAGGCCCTGCACGGCTTCGCCGATGGCGCCGAACGTGCCTTCGATCATTTCCATCGGCGCTTCGGCCCAGCTGAACACCGCCTGGAAGACCAGGAACATCAGCACGGCCAGGATGACGGGGCCGGCGACCGGGTGCAGCACCACGTTGTCGATCTTGTCCGTTCCCGTGTCGCTGCCCTGGATATTGTTGGTTGCCACGCCCAGGATGCGGCGCACTTCGCGCTGCGTCTCCTCGACCGAGACCGCCTCGATGGCGGCCAGCGGGCGCGCCTTCGTGGCGGGCACCGGCCCCAGTTCGTCCAGCGCGCGCAGCAGGGATTTCTCGCCGCCGCCCTGCACCGCCACCGTCTCGACGACGGTCATGTTCAGTTCGCGGGCCAGCTTGTCGGCATCGATCTCGATGCCGCGGCGCCGTGCCACGTCCATCATGTTCAGGCACAGGATCATCGGCAGGCCGAGGCGCTGCACTTCCAGCACCAGGCGCAGGTTCAGGCGCAGGTTGGTGGCATCGACCACGCACACCACCAGGTCGGGCGGCGTCTCGCCGGCGCGCAGGCCGGCCACCACGTCGCGCGTGATTTCCTCGTCCGGCGTGTGCGCCTTCAGGCTGTACGCTCCCGGCAGGTCCAGCACCTTGAATGCATGCCCGGCGGGCGACGTGAAATGCCCTTCCTTGCGGTCGATCGTCACGCCTGCGTAGTTCGCCACTTTCTGGCGCGCGCCCGTCAGGCGGTTGAACAGCGCGGTCTTGCCGCAGTTCGGATTGCCCAGCAAAGCAATCATCGGCGCACGGCTCACGGCCTGCACCACTTTTTCGGTAACACCCATGCTATCTAGGACCTCGTTTTATTCAGGCTGGACCGCGACCAGGGCCGCTTCGAAACGGCGCAATGCAAAGGTCGAGTTGCCGACCCGGATCGCCAGCGGCTCGCCGCCGGGCATGCCGCGCTTGAGCATGCGGATTTTTTCGCCGGGCACGAAGCCCAGCTCCATCAGGCGGCGCGCGAGGTCGGCGCCATCCTCGGTATCGGCCGGATTACCCGGCGCGACATGGACCACCGTGCCACTTTTCCCGGTCGCCAGGGCGTCGAGATTGATCAGGGAGGGGGCAGGTGTCATGGCAGTTCTCTGAGGAAAATCAATCTGTTCATTATAGAGGCAAATGCGAATGGTTTGTATTTGCAGGTAACGCTTGCATTGTACGCGCTGTTGCGGCAGAATAGGAACCGTAATGATAATGATTCTCATTAAGAAGGCGTTAAGATTGGCAGCTTTGCCATAGGCGCGGAACCAGGTCTTCGGACCGGAAATTCGAGCCAGGTTCCCGGCCAGCTTTCTTGATGAGACCGCCTCCGTGCGGGTTCCTGTTATTCAGCCAGAAGGTGTTTCAATGATCGTTTGCGTCTGCAACAACATCTCCGATCGAGAAATCCGTCAAGCCATCGACCTTGGTATCAGCACCATGGACGGGCTGCGCGAGGCACTGGGTGTGTCCACGTGCTGCGGTAATTGCCTGGACTATGCCGTTGAAGTGTTGAATGAACATGTGGCCGCGCCCATCCAGGAAACGGTGCTGAAGCGCCCCACCCTCACTACCTGAGGATACTCATGCAAACCCTGCCCGGCCTGCCAGGGCCTGGCGTGTCGCGGCTCGGGCTGGATTCTCTGAGCCTGCCCCGACTCACGTCCAAACCGCCTGCCGCGCCCACTGAAGCGGCCCATGATTTCACGCTCGGCAGCAGCCGCAACAAGTCCGGCAAGATCGCCGTCATCGTCGCTCTCCACCTGGCCGGTTTCTGGGCCATGCAGAACGGCATGGTGATGGATGTGGTGAAGAAGATGCCGCAGATCGTCGACGTGAGGTTCGTCGCGCCGCCGGCGCCGCCGGCACCACCCGCGCCGCCGAAAGTGGTTGAAGTGGCCATCAAGCCGCCGCCCGTGTTCACGCCGGTCATTCCGCAGTTGCCGATCGTCATCGAAAACACGATCACCGTGCCGCCGGCACCGGTCAAGCCGGCCGAACCGGCACCGGTCGTCGCCGCCGCGCCCGCCCCACCGGCACCGCCGGTGGCAGCGCCGCCGGCACCGGCCGCGCCGAAGCTGGTGACGGGCGTCGAATACGTGCGCCAGCCGCAGCCGGTGTACCCGTCGATCTCGCGGCGGCTGGGCGAAACCGGTGTCGTCACCCTGCGCGTGCTGGTCAGCGAGAAGGGCACGCCGGAACAGGCGACGGTGCAGAAAACCTCCGGTTCCCAGAACCTTGACGAGGCCGGCCGCCAGGCGGCACTGCGCAGCCTGTTCAAACCTTATATGGAAGATGGCAAGCCGGTGCCGGTGTACGTGCTGGTACCGATCAACTTCAAGCTGTCCTGATATCAAAACTGGGGACGTACCCCTGTTTCCAGGCAATAGTTCTTGGAAACAGGGGTACGTCCCCAGTTTTTCTTGATAACAGGGGTACGTCCCCGGTTTTGCGGTTCAGGTCTCCGCCCACATGCGCAACAGGTTGTGATAGTGCCCGGTCAGCCCGACGGTGGCCGGGCTGTCGCCGTGGGCGGCGCGCACGGACTGGATGTTCTGGTCCAGCTCGAACAGCATCGTGCGTTTCCAGTCGTCGCGTACCATGCTTTGCGTCCACAGGAACGAGGCCAGGCGTTCGCCGCGCGTCACCGGCTCGACGCGGTGCACCGTGGTCGACGGGTACACGATCGCGTCGCCGGCCGGCAGCTTTACTTCGTGCGTGCCATAGGCGTCGGTGACGATCAGTTCGCCGCCGTCATACTCTTCCGGGTCGGACAGGAAGACGGTGGTCGACACGTCCGCCCGCAGCGGCGCGACACCGGGCGACGCCACGCGGATGGCGCCGTCGATATGGTCGCCATAGGTTTCTCCGCCGGCGTAGCCGTTGAAGTATGGCGGCAGGATGCGCAGCGGCAGCGCCGCGGCGAAGAACAGCGGGTTGGCCGTCAGGGCGCGGGCAACGATGCCACCCAGCTCGACGGCCAGCGGGGAACCTTCCGCCAGTTGGCGGTTGCGCTTGACTGCCGCCCCCTGCGAGCCGACGCTGGCGCGCCCGTCGATCCAGTCCGCCTCGGCCAGGCGGTCGCGGAATTGCCGGACTTGTTCAGGTGTCAGTACGCCGGGGATGTGCAGTATCACGCTGGTTCCTCAGTATTTGAAGCTGGCGGTCAGCGATGCGCTGCGGCCGGCCGCCACGCCCGCGTAGTGCGGCGAGGAGACCTTGTCGTAGTACAGCTTGTCCGACAGGTTCTGCACGTTCAGCTGCAGGCTGACGTTGGGGTTGACGATGTAGTTCGCCATCGCATCGAAGCGGGTATAGCCGGGCGCCCACTTGTTGTTGTTGACGTTGGCGTACACCTTCGACATCGAGTTCAAGCCGCCGCCCACCGTCAGGTTCGGCAACACCTTGTAGGTGGTCCACAGCGAGGCGCTGTGCTTCGGCGTGGTCGGGAACACGTTGCCATTGAACGGCGATGCCGCCCATACCGGCGCGGCGTTGGTGCCGGTGTTCACGAAGCCGTTGTCGTCGACCTTGCCATCGAGCCAGGTGTAGCCGCCGAAGACCTGCCATGCGGTGGTGATGCTGCCCGATGCGCCGAATTCGACGCCGCGCACGCTCTTCTTGCCCACGTTTTGCGTGGTGCCGTCCGGCGCCGTGACGCGCGCATTGTTCATTTCGCTCTTGAAGATCGCGGCCGACAGCGACAGGCGGCGCGACAGCACTTCCCACTTGGTGCCCAGCTCGAAGTTCTTGCTGTCCTGCGGTTTCAGGTTCTGCACCACGGCGGTCAATGCATCGAGGCCGTCGCCGCCATCGTTGCCCGGCGGCGTTGACGACGTACCGTACGACAGGTACACGCTGCTGTTCGCGGCCGGCTTGTAGACCACGCCCGCCTGGTAGTTCGTGAACGTGGAATTCACCTCGGCGTGCTGGGCGGCGGTGGTGGTGCCGTTCAGCGTGTATTGCGGCACGTTCAGCGTGGACGTGAAGTCGTCCCAGCGCACGCCCACGTTCACCAGCCACTGCGGCGTGAACTCGATCGTGTCGATCGCATAGGCGGCGCGGGTGTTGGTGCGCACGCTCGTCTGCGCCGGCGACAGCGCGCGGTTATACGCCCATGGGTCGTCCGGGTTGGCGCCAGCCAGCGGCGCGCAGTTGTACAGCGTCTCGGCGCCGGAGGTCGGGCAGGTAAACGTCTTCGTCAGCGGGTTGTTGGTGCCTGGCGTGAACAGATAGGTGCCGCGGTCGGTCTGCTCGCGCGAGAACTCGATGCCGGTGCTGAAGTTGTGCTTCAGGGTGCCGGTGCGGGCTTCGCCGGACAGCGCGGTGCTGTTGGCCAGCGTTTCCGTATCCGTCACGCGGGTATTGGCGCGGCGCCACACGGTGCCGTACAGCACCACGTTGCCCTTCGAATCGTCCGGCTGTGTCCACACGTAGTCCTGGCTGGTCTTGCCGTAGCGCGTCACATTGCGCAGCGTGAGGCCGTTGCCGAAGTCGTGCTTGACGTCGACTGTGCCGATATCGGTTTCGGTGTCGCGGAAATCGCGGTTGGTCAGGCCCCAGAAGCTGTCGCGCGGCACGGAAATCGGCGTGCCGTTGCCGTTCTTCGCCACGTTGACACCGCTGGTGATCGGGTTGTTGAACGGGATGCCGGTATCGGGCAGTTCGTTCGATTCCATGTGGTAGTACGACAGGTTGACCTGGGTCGGGCCCGACAGGCCGAAGCCGATCGTGGGCGCGATGCCCCAGCGGTCGCCGCCCACCGGGCCGCGGCCGGCCACATCGTTCTCATGCCCCATCACCGAGATGCGGAACGCGGAGTCGGTGCCGATCTGGCGGTTCACGTCGGCCGTCACGCGCTTGTAGTTGTCGGTGCCGAAGCCCACGCTGCCGTTGTAGAAGTTGTCCAGCTTTGCCGTCTTGGTGACGATGTTGACGCCGCCGCCAGCGGACGAACGGCCGCCGTATGCGGAGTTCGGGCCCTTGACGACTTCGACCTGCTCGATCGCGAACACTTCGCGCGATTGCGAGCCGCTGTCGCGGATGCCGTCGATATAGGTGTCGGTCTGGGCGTTGTAGCCGCGGATGAACAGGTTGTCGCCCACCGGGTTGCCGCCTTCGGCCGCGCCCATCGTGATGCCGGGCACCGTGCGCAGCGCATCGGCCAGCGACGTGGCGCCGGTCTGTGCGATCACTTCGCTCGGAACGACGGTGACGGATTTCGGCGTGTCGAGCAGTGGCGCCGTGAACTTCTCGGACGCGGAACGCTGCGGGATCTGGAATTCGTTGTTCGCGGCACGGCCGGTGACCGTTACCTCCGGCATCTTGCTGTCGCCTTGCTGGGCGACGGGTTCGGCGTTGGCGCCGTTGACTTCAGCATGCAGTGCGAGCGGCATCGCCAGGGTGGCGATGGCGGCGAGCGTGGCTGGCGAATGCTTGCGGCTCTTGATGAACGACATGTTTTCCTTATTGTAGCGTTGGCATAAAACGTGAATGATAATAGTTTTCATTTGCCTTCGCAACGCCATTACACCATTTTGGCCACGAATGCAAGGGGTTTGCCTTGGGTTTGTGGCGCATCTGTGGCAAAATGCCACGATCGACAAACATCAAGAAAAGGCTTTCCCATGAAGGGCGATAAAGACGTCATTCGTTTGCTGAATGCACAGCTGACGAACGAGCTCACCGCGATCAACCAGTATTTCCTGCACGCGCGGATGTACAAGCATTGGGGCCTGGCACGGCTGGCGAAAAAGGAATACGAAGAATCGATCGGCGAGATGAAGCACGCCGACAAGCTGATCGACCGCATCCTGATGCTCGATGGCCTGCCGAACCTGCAGGCGCTGCACAAGCTGCTGATCGGTGAAAACACCCAGGAAATGCTGGAAGCGGACCTGAAGCTGGAACGCGGCGCGCACGTGACGGTAGTGGAAGGTATCGCACAAGCGGAAAAAGTGGGCGACTACGTGTCGCGCGACCTGCTGCTGGAGATCCTCGAAGACACCGAGGAACACATCGACTTCCTGGAAACCCAGCTGGACCTGATCGGCAAGGTCGGTATCCAGAACTACCTGCAGACGCAGATGGCGCCGGCAGACGAGGCGCACTGACGAGTAACAGCCTGGCTGGCCCGCACGGGTCAGCCGTCACGCGCCCTCGGGTTCACGCATTCACGGGCTCACGCGCCCATTGGTTCACGCGCCCATTGGTCCAGCCAGCGGGCGTAGCACGACAAATCCTGCGGCACCGCGCCCGCGTAGCCACAGGATGCCGCCGCGAACGCATTCGCGCGTGCCAGCGTCCGTTCCATCGTCCAGCCGCGCAGCCTGCCCAGCAGGAACACGGCGTTGAACGCATCCCCCGCCCCCACCGAATCGACGAAGCAATCGCTGCTGCCCGTGCCGTGATCGGCCAGGTGCGCGCCATCGGCGGACAGGTACAGCGCGCCGCGCGCACCCATCGTGACCACCAGGGCCGATAGCGAGAAGTTGTGCATCATCGCGCGGCACTCGGTATCGACCGAAATGCATTCCATGTTCACCGTATCCGGGCAGGTGTGGCAATACCACTTGAACAGCTGCTGCAATTCCTCTTCGTTGACCTTGACGATATCGGCCTGCTGCAGCGAGTCGAATACGATGGCTTCGTCCACGTGGCCGGCGCGCAGGTTGAGGTCGAGGAAGCGCACCGCTTCGGTCTGCTCCAGCAGGCCGTGCAGGGCAGCGCGCGATACCGGGTCGCGCTGCGCCAGCGTGCCGAAACAGAAGATGCCGGGATGGGCTGCCTGCACGGCGGTCAGCGCGGCGACGCCGTCGATGTGGTCATAGGCCTGGTCGGGCACGATCGTGAAGCGGTGGCTGCCGTCGGCGCCCACTTCCACGTGAACGCTGCCGGTGGCCTCGCCGGTGCCGGACTGCAAGCCCGAGCCGGACATGCCATAGCGCGTGAATTCGTTGCGGATCAGGGCGCCGTTGTCGTCGTCGCCGATGCGCGTGACCATCGTGACGGGCAGGCCGAAGCCGGCCAGGTGCCGTGCCAGGTTGAACGGCGCACCGCCGACCACCCGCTGGCTGCTGAAATCATCCACCAGTGCTTCGCCGAAAACCGCTACAGATTGTTCCATGGCCGCCCCGCTCTATCGTGACGCCACAGTGTAGCGCAATGAATTCAGGGCCGACGTTCGCGCTGCCCGGTTTGTGCCTGGTTCAGGCCCGGACAGTGGCCACGTGGAATGAAGTTTGCGGGATCACGCTGCTGGTTCATGCCTGCTGGTTCATGCCTGCTGGATCATGCCTGCTGGATCATGCCTGAGGCAGCGTATCGCGGAACGATGGCCGCTCATGCAGCTTGTCGTACAGGCGCGCCAGGTTCGGGTGCGGCGTGCGCCAGTCGATCTCCGGGAAGCGCAGGTCGAACCAGCCGAGCGCGCACCCCACGGCAACGTCCGCCAGCGAGTAGTGGGTGCCGGCGCACCATGGCGTATCGCCGAGGCGGTCGGACAGCGATGCCAGGCCGCGCGCGACTTTCCCGAGGTGCCGGTCGATATAGGCACTGCTCTGCAATTCGGGCGGACGCTGCGTGCGCTCCAGGCGCACCGCCACGCCGGCATCGAGCACGCCATCGGCCAGGGCTTCCCAGTTCTTGATTTCCATGCGCTCGCGGCCATTCGGCGGCAACAGCTTGCAGACGGGCGTCAACGTATCGAGGTAGTCGACGATCACGCGCGAGTCGTACATCACGTAGCCGTCTTCCATGACCAGGCAGGGCACCTTGCCGAGGGGATTGACGAGGTGGATGCTGGTCTCGGCACTCCACACATTCTCGAGCTGCATCTGGTACTCGAGCTTTTTTTCCGCGAGCACGACGCGCACCTTGCGCACATAGGGGCTGGAGAGCGAACCGATCAGTTTCATGGGAAGGCACCGGATGGGAGTGTGGCCCAGTATAGCATCGGGCCCCGTGGCCGGAGCGTGGCCGGCCGGTGATCAAAACGTGGGCACAGCGATGGTAAAATCGCTCTTTTTCCTGCCTCCCTCTTCACCATGACCACTCCATATTCCACGTTGTCGGCCCTTTCCCCGCTGGACGGCCGCTATGCGTCCAAGACCGACAAGCTGCGCCCCATCCTGTCCGAAGCCGGCTTCATGCACCACCGTGTGAAGGTCGAGATCGCGTGGCTGCAGGCGCTGTCGCAGGCTGGCTTTGCCGAGATCAAGCCCTTCCCGGCCAGCGCCACCGCGCTGCTGGACAAGCTGGCCGCCGACTTCTCGGAAGCCGACGCCGCGCGCATCAAGGAAATCGAAGCCGTCACGAACCACGACGTCAAAGCTGTCGAGTACTGGCTGAAGGAACAGGTGAAGGACGTGCCGGAGCTGGTGGCCGCTTCCGAATTCATCCACTTCGCCTGCACCTCCGAAGACATCAACAACACCTCGCACGGCATGATGCTGAAGGCCGCGCGCGACGGCGTGATGGTGCCGGCCCTGAACGGACTGGTCGCGAAGCTGAAGGACATCGCCCATGCGAATGCCGACCTGCCGATGCTGTCGCGCACGCACGGCCAGACCGCCAGCCCGACCACGCTGGGCAAGGAATTCGCCAATGTGATCGCGCGCCTGGAACGTGCCGTGGTGCGCATCGCCGGCGTGGAAATCCTCGGCAAGATGAATGGCGCGGTCGGCAACTACAACGCCCACCTGTCGGCCTACCCGTCGTTCGACTGGCCGGCATTCTCGAAGAACGTGATCGAACAGCGCCTGGGCCTGACGTTCAATCCGTACACGATCCAGATCGAACCGCACGACTACATGGCCGAGCTGTTCGACGCCTTCGCCCGCGCCAACACGATCCTGCTGGACCTGAACCGCGATATCTGGACCTACGTATCGCTGGGCTATTTCAAGCAGAAGCTGAAAGCCGGCGAGATCGGTTCGTCGACCATGCCGCACAAGGTCAACCCGATCGACTTCGAGAACTCGGAAGGCAACCTTGGCCTGGCCAACGCCGTGCTGAAGCACCTGTCCGAAAAGCTGCCGGTGTCGCGCATGCAGCGCGATCTCACCGATTCCACCGTGCTGCGCAATATCGGCGTGGGCCTGGGCTACACGCTGCTGGCCTATGACAGCTGCCTGCGCGGCCTGAACAAGCTGGAAGTGAACCCGGCGCGCCTGGCGGCCGACCTGGACGCAAGCTGGGAAGTGCTGGCAGAACCGGTGCAGACCGTGATGCGCCGCTACGGCATCGAGAATCCGTATGAACAGCTGAAGGAACTCACGCGCGGCAAGGGCATCACCAGGGAAGCGCTGCAGGAATTCATCGGCAAGCTGGCCATTCCGCAGGAAGCAAAAGACCTGCTGCTGGCGATGACGCCGGCGAACTACACGGGCATCGCGGCGCAACTGGCCAAGGCGATCTGAGCAGGATCCAGGGCCGGATCCCGGGCCATGCAGGGCGCCCTGGACGGGCTTGAAGGTTCAGGCATTCCTTACCTTTAAGTATCCTCTCACCATCGGCCCCTATGACGGCAGCTCCTTATCCTGTAGGGTAAGGGCTGCCGTTTTTACATGTGGCCAGCAACATCTTCGTTTCTTTGCTACAGTGACGAGCCGTTAGTCCTAATACGTACTAAAAAACAGGGGTGCTCCAGATGGAACGTTATACGAGAACCGCGATGGTGCTGCACTGGCTGATCGCGCTGCTGGTCATTGCCGCCTTCACAATGGGGCTGGTGATGGTCGACATTCCCGGC
This sequence comes from Pseudoduganella sp. jia 9, assembly GCF_055502615.1. Lineage (NCBI taxonomy): Bacteria > Pseudomonadati > Pseudomonadota > Betaproteobacteria > Burkholderiales > Oxalobacteraceae > Pseudoduganella > Pseudoduganella sp. jia 9. The sequence goes on from NZ_JBUPWE010000025.1 coordinate 54,274, forward strand.
TTCACGCCGACCAAGCTGAAATATTATTCCTGGCACAAATGGCTGGGCGTGACCGTGCTGGCACTGGCCGCGCTGCGCCTGCTGTGGCGCCGCCGGAACCGGCCGCCGGCCCATGCGGCCGGCATCGCGCCCTGGCAGGCGAAGGCCGCGGACGCGACGCACGTGCTGCTGTACGTGCTGATGTTTGCCGTGCCGCTGTCCGGCTACCTGTACACCACCGCGGCCGGCGTGCCGGTCGTCTACCTCGGGCTGTGGCAGGTTCCCGCCGCGTTCGAGGCCGATACCGCCCTGAAAGCGACGCTGAAACCGGTGCACTACTGGCTGAACATGGCGCTGGCCGCGCTCGTGGTGATGCACGTGGCCGCCGCGCTGAAACACCATTTCGTCGATCGGGACGATGTCCTGAAACGCATGCTTCCCTAACCTGTCGGAGCCTCACTCATGAAGACGCATTTGAAACCGATCCTGCTGGCCTCCCTGGCCGGCCTGTCGCTGGCGGCCGGCGCCGCCGTGCTGAAGACCGATCCCGCCAAGACTTCCGTGTCCGCCACGTTCAAGCAGATGAACGTGCCGGTCGAATCGAAGTTCAAGAAACACAGCGTGGTCATCGACTACGATGCCGCGAAGCCGGACGCGTCGAAAGCCACCGTGGAAGTGGACACGGCCAGCCTGGACATGGGCGACCCCGAATACAACCGGGAAGTGGCCAAGAAGGAGTGGTTCAACTCCGCTCAGTTCCCGAAAGCCACCTTTGTCTCGACATCGATCAAGAGCGCCGGCGCCGGCAAGCTGAACGTGACCGGCAAGCTGACCATCAAGGGCAAGGCGGCCGATGTCACCTTCCCCGTCACCGTGAAGACAGAGGGCGGCAAGCAGGTGTTCGACGGCGCGGTGCCGATCAAGCGCCTGACCTACAACATCGGCGAAGGCGAGTGGAAGGACACGAGCATGGTGGCCGATGAAGTGACGATCAAGTTCCACGTCGTCTCGCAGTAAATTCGCGGTAATCTTGCGGTAATTCCGCAGTAACCCTGCAGCACCCATCAACCCGAAGGAGAACGCATGAAATCCACGCTGCTCGTTGTAATGCTCGCCATGGCCGGCCTGGCCAACGCCGCCACGTACAACATCGACCCGAGCCACACGTATCCGAGCTTCGAGGCCGACCACAAAGGACTGTCGCTGTGGCGCGGCAAGTTCAACAGCACGAAGGGCACGATCACGATGGACCGCGCCGCCAAGACCGGCAGCCTGGACATCACGATCGACACGACGTCGATCGACTTCGGCCACGAGAAAATGAATTCGCATGCGAAATCGGCGGACATCTTCAACGTCGAGAAATTCCCGACCGCCACCTACAAGGGCAAGTCGTTCAAGTTCAACGGCGACCAGCTGGTGAGCGTGGACGGTGAACTGACGCTGAACGGCGTGACCAAGCCGGTCGAGCTGAAAGTGGACCGCTTCAAGTGCGTGCAGGATGCGCGTCTGAAGCGCGAAGTGTGCGGCGCCAACGCCACCGCCGAATTCAAGCGCACCGACTTCGGCATCAACTTCGGCATCCCGAACTTCGCGCCGGAAGTGAAGCTGGCAATCCAGGTCGAAGCCGTCGCCGCGGAGTAAGCAGCTCCGGCATCCCCGCAGAACCCCGCCGCGCGCGGGGTTTTTTATTGCCGCAACCGGTGACAAAACCAGTAATGGGTTCCAGTTGCAAAAATAAGGAGCCTGTCACCGTTTTGGCTCGCCACCGGCTCGTCATCTTTTGTTGACGCCATTGACATCGTCAACTAAGCTTGACGCATGATCGATCTCCAAACCCTCCCCCGCCCCGACGATCCCGCTGAAGCGCTGGCGGCGGTCGTTGCGCTGCGCCTGGCCGCGGACAAGCTCGAACGCAAGGCCGTGGCGGCTGCCATTGCCCAGGGCTGGTCCTGGAGCCATGTGGCCGATGCGCTGGGCGTATCGAAACAGGCCGCGCACAAGCGCCTGGCACCGTTGATTCAATCCTAGAAAGGAGCATCATGCTGCAGCGTCTGAAACAGCGCATCGCCGACATGCGCACCATCAAGGCCCTCTGCGAGGGTGCCGAACGGCAGGCCAATGCGATGGGCGAGCCGGAACCCGGCCCGGAACATTTCCTGCTGGCGGCGCTCGACCTGCCTGATGGCCTGGCGCGGCGCGCGCTGCTCCGTGCCGGCGCCGATCCATCCCGGCTGCGGGCCGGCATCGCGGCCGCCCATGGTTCTGCGCTGGCAGCCGCCGGCGCCGATCCCGCCCTGCTGGCCGACGATGCACCGGTACTGCCGGGAAACGGCGTCTATCGTGCAAAAGGTGCGATGGAAGAGGTGATGCGGTCGCTGGCCGCCTGGCCCCGCGCGGCCGGAGAACCGCTGACGGGCGCGCATGTGGCGGCCGTGATCGCATCCAGCCCGCAAGGTACCGCGGCACGGGCGTTGAAAGCGATCGGTATCGATGCGGCAGCGCTGGCTGCGGCGGCCCGCGCCGAAATCCCGGCGGTGCGACACTCGGCCTGACGGGCGTTTTCACCTGCACTGTTGTTCCAGGCCGCCATCTCCACAGCCTCGCCTTGCTTCCCGACCGCTACCGACGTACATTTGGTTATAAAAAATGCATATAAATTTTATAACTAAAACTTCGAGGCGCTTATGGGGATGTTGCGGCATCAGAATAACTTCAACCTGTTGCGACTGCTGCTCGCGCTGCTCGTGCTGCTGTCGCACGCACCGGAACTGCAGGATGGCAACCGTCACCGCGAGCTGCTGACGCAACTGTTCCACACGCTGTCGTTCGGCGAGCTTGCGGTGGACGGCTTCTTCCTGCTGAGCGGCTACCTGATCGTGCAAAGCTGGGATCTCGAGCCAGTGCCGGTCCGGTTCCTGCGCAAGCGGGTCTTGCGCATCTATCCCGGCTTCATCGTCGCCAGCCTGGTCTGTGTGTATATCGTGGCGCCACTCGGCGCGGATGCAGGGCGCTATTTCCGGGAATTATCGACCAGCACGGTCGCGCTGTGCCTGGCCGTGCTGCACGGGCCGATCACCCCGCCGGTTTTCGAGAGCCTGCCCGAACCGCAGGTGAATGGCTCGATGTGGACCATCATGCGGGAATTCGCCTGTTACCTGGCGGTGATGCTGCTGGGCGTGTCCGGCGGCATCCGGCAGCGGCGCGTGTGGCTGGCGCTGACGGTGACGGGCTTTGCGGCGTACCTGTACGCATCCTTCGGCCTGCCACTGCCCTTCGCACCATTGGGCTTGCTGCTGAACGACCCCATCGTACGGTTGGGTTCGCTGTTCTTTGCCGGCGGCTGCTTCTACCTGTACCGCGACTGCTACCGCTTCACGCGCCGCGGCGCGCTGGTCTCGGCGGTGGCGCTACTGGCGTTGATGTTTTCGCGCCGCTACGCGGAGCTGGGGCTGGCCACGTTCGGCGGCTACCTGCTGTTCTACTTTGCCTTCCGTCCGATGTGGCTGACCGAAACGTTCAACAAGCTGCCGGACATTTCCTATGGCGTCTACCTGTACGGCTGGCCGGTGCAGACGCTGCTGGTGGCCTACCTGCCGCCAGTGTCGCCATGGCTGAAGCTGGCGCTGGCCTGCCTGATCGTGCTGCCGATCAGCGTGCTGAGCTGCTACCTCGTGGAGCAACCCTTGCTGAAACTGAAACATGCACGGCGCAGGATGGCCGCCGCCGGTGCGGGAGGCTGAAAAAAAGGCCGGGAAATCCCGGCCTTTTTCATTCATGCATGCTGGCGTTCCTGCTTATCTGCCAGCGCTTATTTTCCAGCGCTTATCTGCAAGAGCTTACTTGCCATCCTTATCCCAGTCGCCCGGCAGCTTGCGCTCGATGCGGTCCCAGGCGGAACGCGTGGCGCTCCTCGCTTCGTTCCACGACAGCCGCGAATTGCCTTTCGTGCGCTCCCAGTCGCTCTGCAGGCTGGTTTCGTTGGTGTTCCAGTCGCCACGGTAGTTGGCGCGACCGTTGTAGCCCAGCGAGTATGCTGGATCGTAGTCGTCGTACTGATAAGCCGGGTTGTAGTACGACTCGTTGCGGTGCTGTTGTTCCCAGTACGTTTTTTCCTCGGCCGGGTTGACCAGGCCGCCAACGCCCTTGCCCGTCATGCCGCCCGCCAGCGCACCGATCGCGCCTCCGGCAGCCATGCCGACCGGACCGGCAGCCGCGCCCAGCGCCATGCCGGCCATCGCACCGCCCCCGGCACCGACGCCGGTTGCCAGGTGATGGTCGCTCAGGTCGTCGCCCGTTTTCGGGTTCACCACTTCGGCAGCGCCCTTGCCGGCCAGGCCGCCGGCGATACCGCCTACGACCGCACCCGCCGCCATGCCGATCGGACCGCCCGGCGTGCCGGCCGCCAGGCCTGCCGCCGCGCCGCCCGCCGCACCGAGGCCGGTGCCGATCACGTGCTGGCCGGCACTATCTTTCCAGCTCGATTCGATATGCGCGGCATCTTCGTCGGAGCGTGCATTCACGCCCATCACGATGCCACCCTGCTTCAGGCCTTCTTCATAGTGCTGCACGCGCTCTTCCGGAATACCGGCACCGATCAGCGCGCCCAGCAGGCCGCCGGTCAGGCCGCCGGCACCTGCGCCGGCCAGCGCAGCGGCCAGCGGGCCGGCCACCACCACGCCCAGGCCCGGCAGCACCAGCGTGGTACCCACGGCAGCCACGGCCGCCAGTGCGGCACCGATCGCGCCGCCCACGCCGGCACCGATGCCCGCGCCTTCGGCAGCCTTGCTGCCCAGTTCAGTTTCGATCTGCTCGCCGCCGCTGAAGTAGCGCTTGCGGGTTTCGTCGGACATCAGTACGTTGATGTCGTCCTTGCTGTAGCCACGCGACGTTGCGTGGTGATAGGCACGTTCTGCGCTCTCGCGGTCGTTGAACAGGCCGGTAACAAGGCGGGAATTCTGGTTCGTCTGGCTCATGAGGGTCTCCTTTAAATGTATGTCGATGACCACTTCACAATAGACTTCTGAACAACACTTCTCTGTACGTTTCCGCACCAAGACGGCCTTTGTTCCAGACCACGCCGGGAACGTACGCTGGCGCACGGACTACGGCCATGCGCCGCCCTTACACTTTTTACATGGCGGGGCTGAACGGCCCGGTCTTTTTCTTAACGACTTAGGGGAACGAGCATGAACTTCATCATCTGGATCGTTATCGGCGGCATCATCGGCTGGCTCGCCAGCCTTGTCATGAAAACGGACGCCCAGCAAGGGCTGTTCCTGAACGTCGTGGTCGGCATCGTCGGCGCACTGCTCGGCGGCTGGCTGCTCTCGCCCCTGTTCGGCACGGGCACCATCAATGCCGATGATTTCAGTCCACTCTCGCTGCTGGTGTCGTTCCTGGGCGCCGTGATCCTGCTGGCCATCGTCAACCTGGTCTTCCGCGGACGGGCGCGCTAACCGGGCTTGCCCATGCGATAGCACTGAAGTCAGCAATGAAGCCGGCCCGAGGGCCGGCTTTTTCATTGTCAGCGAACCAAATTTCATGCGGTTTTGCTACTGAAATTCCTGATTGACGAATCGCAATGCGATGCGGATACTTGCACGCGCCACGTAACCCGCGGCAATTATCGGGACGCCCACAACAACTCCTAGACCATCGCATGAAAAAATCACTTCTCGCGCTCGCCATCATGAGCATCACGTCCGCCCACGCCGACGAAGGCATGTGGATGCCGCAGCAGCTGCCGCAAATCGCCAAGCAGCTGAAAGCCGCCGGCCTGAAACTCGATCCGAACAGCCTCACCCGCCTGACCGAATTCCCGGCCGGCGCCATCGTCAGCCTGGGCGGTTGCTCGGCGTCGTTCGTGTCGCCGCAAGGCCTGGTCGTCACCAACCACCACTGCGTCTACAACAGCGTGGCACAGAATTCCACGCCGGAACGCGACCTGCTGGCCAACGGCTTCGTGGCCCGCTCGCTGGGCGAGGAATTGCCGGCCGCGCCGGGCACGCGCGTGTTCGTGACGAAGGAAGTGCTGAACGTGACCGACAAGATCGTCACGCCGGCGGTGGCGAAACTGTCGGGCAAGGCGCGCAGCGATGCGATCGAGAAGAACCAGAAGACGCTGGTGGCAGCCTGCGAAGCAGACCCGGGACACCGCTGCACCGTGCCGTCGTTCTACGGCGGCCTGGAGTTTTACCAGATCAAGCAGCTGGAAATCCGCGACGTGCGCCTGGTGCACGCGCCCCCTGCCGGCGTCGGCAAGTTCGGCGGCGATACCGACAACTGGATGTGGCCGCGCCATACCGGCGACTACGGTTTCTACCGCGCCTACGTGAGCAAGGACGGCAAGGCCGCCGACTACAGCAAGGACAACGTGCCGTACGTGCCGAAGCACGTGCTGAAGCTGGCGAAGGATGGCGTCAAGGAAGGCGATTTCGTGATGGTGATGGGCTATCCGGGCCGCACCAACCGCCACCGCCTGCCATCCGAAGTGCAATTCACGTTCGACTGGTTCTACCCGGCATTCGTCAAGGCGTCGGCCGACAACCTGGCAATCATCGACCGCGAAACCAAGGGCAACAAGGACCTCACGCTGAAATACGCGGGCCAGGTAGCCGGTATCAACAACTACTACAAGAACCGCCAGGGCATGATCGACTCCTATGCCAACAGCGACTTCCTGCAGCGCAAGACCGCCGAGCACGAGCAGCTGAAGAAGTGGATCGACGGCGATGCCAAGCGCAAGGCTGAATACGCCGACGACATCGTCAAGGTCGAGCACCTGATCGCCGAGCGCGATGCCGCCGTCAAGAGCGACTTCAACTACAACTACGCGGAACCGCGCCTGCTGATGGGCGCCCGCACGCTGTATCGCCTGGCCAACGAGAACCAGAAGCCCGATGCCGAGCGCAAGTCCGGCTACCAGGTGCGCGACCTGCCGCGCCTGAAGTCCAACATGGCGGCGATGGAACGCACGTTCGACCCGAAAGTGGACAAGGCGCTTGCCATGCACCACATGAAGGCTTACCTGGCACAGCCAGCCGCCGAGCAGAAACAGGCGTTCAACACGGCGCTGGGCCTGCGTGCGGGCATGAGCGATGCGGAACTGTCCGCCGCGCTCGACAAGCTGTACAACGGCACCAGGCTGACCAATGCCACCGACCGCAATGCCTGGCTGGACAAGAAGCCGGCCGATTTCCAGGCCAGCGACGATGCCTTCATCAAGGCCGCCGTGGCGCTGTATGACGCCGACCTGAAGGAAGAGGCGGAGGAAGAAGAACTGGCCGGCAAGCTGCAGCAGGCCTACGGCAGCTACATGAAGGCCAAGATCGCCTACATGACGTCGAAGGGCCAGGCCGTGTATCCGGACGCGAACAGCACGCTGCGCGTCACTTACGGCAACATCGCCGGCCGCGACCACGGCGCCGACGGCAGCACCTGGACCGCGTTCACCACCGTCAAGGGCGTGCTGGCAAAGCACACCGGCACGGGCGAGTTCGATGCACCGAAAGCGCAGCTGGACGCGATCAAGGCCAAGGACTTCGGCAAGTACGTCGATCCGAAGCTGAAGACGGTGCCTGTGAACTTCCTGGCCACGCTGGACATCACCGGCGGCAACTCGGGTTCGGCGGCGCTGAACGCGAAGGGCGAGCTGGTGGGCCTGGCATTCGACGGCACGCTCGATTCGATCATCTCGGACTGGGACTTCAACAAGGCCAATACTCGCGACATCCAGGTCGACCTGCGCTACATGCTGTGGAACATGAAGCATGTGGACAAGGCCGATAACCTGCTGAAGGAGATGGGCGCCGAGTAAGCGTTCCAGCCTTTATCGAAAGCCACGTCCTGCGAGAGGCGTGGCTTTTTTTATGGGTGCAGCGAATCTACTGCTGGCCATCGGGCTGACGCTTGGCAGGATGCAGACAGTGATAGCAAGAGGACGATGACGCCGCAGTTAGTACATAAATACGGGAATTCGTATTCGCGTGGTACGCCAGAACGTTTCGATGCCTTCCACAAATCAAGTGGCCTTTCGCGCCACTCGAGCAATACGGTTGATCTGAAGCATGCCTAGGCCGTCCTGGACGCGTGACATCAGCAATATCCTTTAGAAATCGCCTCTTCATGGCTTTCCATACAAGCAAGCGGGATTAACTAGTAATCATGCGCGAATATATTCCGCGGAGATAGTAGTTCCAGAAGCCGCGTCAACTTTAATAAGAAACGCATCGCTTCCTTCATGAGGACGAAAAACAATTGCTACTGTGCCGTCCGGGGTAGAGTCTAAATGGCTGAACCACTCAAACTGACCAGAAATACTTCTCCCTGAAATTAGCTGGATATTTGGTACCGTCACCTGTGATCTGCCATCTCCTGAAATCATGCGAAACAGAGATGAGTTCTGTTGCTCATCTACACTTTCGACGAGAGCGAAATACTTCGCTCCGGGTACGATGCAGGCTGAAAGGGTGTATGGTGAACGGTACTGATACTCCAGATCATCATATAACCAAGCTATTTTTCTCACGGGTGATGATGACCAACCCTGTTCGAGCATTTCGATGCTACTCATCGTAGATGGAACCTCTTTTCCGTCATCACCAAATTTGGTAAGTGCTTGTACAGTCACAATGTCAGCATTTTGAAGTAACACAGCATACGACTGCCTTTCAACTAATAGTCAGATGAAGCTGGCGAACTTTGCAAACTTCTTGCATCTTTACCGGGCTGCGGCATCCATCACCTCAAAGCCGAAATAATCTTTCCCGGCCGACCGCTATTAACCATAATTCTTCTAGTTGCAAATTAAACGACTGACGCATATGAATATGACGGCAACAGAGGAAGCTCAATTTGACAACACCATATCCCAAGGCCATTCGTTGTTTAATTTTGCATTTACGCCCTACCAAAGCTTATTATTTATAGAGTTCACCATAAAGCACCTCGCACATATCATGTAGTCTTCTATTTTCCGCAATCAGCGGAATGTCGTTCATGTAAAGGACAATATCAGTAAGGCTACCAAGGCCACCGTACAGCCGCAAAATTTCAGTTTTTCCGGCCAGAGTGTCCGACGAAAGAAGAATGCGACACTTTTTTACTTCAATCGCCCAATAATTATAGTTGAAATTTTCGAGAACTCGCTCAATCTCAGAAAGCAATGCGGAAACTCTATTTACATCCATTTTTCCCCATCAATAATTATTTGTTTCTTGACACCCTCCCATAATGCGATTTCTTATTTGTCATATTTTCAATATGCACCCCACAGATTCATACCTTTCAGGAAAATAATACTTAGAATGTCTGAATAATGCTTCCTGAGCGCTCACAGTATATCGTGTTACGCAAAGGTATAAGGTGAACTGTTTTAGGCAATATGAACGCATTTTCTAACGCGGCAAAGTCTATCGGCTTGTCTAAATGGCAGAAGTATCCCTCACGATTGCTTCCCCAAAAAAAGTCGTGGCTAAGTCTATTCCCATTTTTGAGAAGGTAGTCGACAATAGGCTGAAGATGTGCGTACACTGGCCCATCCGCAGGGCCAATGTCGGGAATTGTGATTTTCTTCATATCAGGGCTTCTTATAGATAGGTGTTTTAGTGTTGATCATCTCTTTGACATCAAGAGCGCGCAATTTTGAGTGCTGTTCGGAATTTATGAAAACTTGCGGAAGTGTTCGATTCTCATCTGGATTATACCTCGGGTTTGCCTTTGTTCGACCAAAGGCCACCTCACCTCGCGGGATATCATCAGTTAGTTCATAAAGCTGGATATATCGCTTGAAGTCACCTCGCTGCAAGCCTGTCTGCGGGTCGATAGAAGCATAAATTTGCAGGCCTTGATTTAACTTGTTCGCATCTACATTTCCATCTGGCAACGTACTGCGGCGAACTGCGCTTTCCGTAGTAAAATACTCTGAGATTGGCCGTCCATCCTTGCTGAATGTTATTTGTACGACTCGCTTTCCAGACTTTAGTTCAATATTTTTTAGGGCGTCTTTTCCTGGATATGGCTCCTGGCCTTGAAAAGCTGATGATCTCTCCGCCGCAGTTTTTCTTTTAGGTGGAATTGTTGCGATTTTTACTCCGCCACCCATATTTGCAGACTGCAGCGGCTTGACTACTTCAGGTGCTTTCTCGATTTTTTTTACGAAGAATCTGCCCACCTTTAGAAATCCTGCCCCCGTAGTTAAGACTTCTATCGCAAGCGCGACTGTTGCCCCAGCACGTTCAGCATCGTTAAAGTAGGGAAGCTTTGGAACAGCAATTGACTCAATCGCTTTCCTCGATGCCTCAGCTGACTGACGCAGTTTATTAGCTTCATGTGAGTGGCCAAAAATATAAAGGAGATGTTGTCGCTCTTGTAGTTCGGTTACTTGCTGGATGGCGCTGCCATGCAATCCGGCTTCTAGTAGATCTGGCACCGTGTTTAGAAAGCTTTTAACTACTCCGGCTATAGCGCTAGCAGGTGCATCTACCGCTGCCTTCAGTTGCTTCATCATCGTTCCAGTTGCGTTAGGAGCAGGTAATGCTTGAGCTTTCGCTGCATACGCTCCCGGATTGTTCCCCCCATTCATCGTGCACTTATCACCCTCCCGCACAACCTGCTTCCCTTCAATCCGCACAGTCTTGCACCCGCTAACCGGCTTGACCTCTCCGGTAACTGTCCCTGAGCGAATCCCCTTGCCAGTTCCCCGCTCATCTCCAGTGCCTTTCGGCTGAGTCGTCTGATCCAGCAGGTAAGCCGGCGAACCGTTGAATTTGACGGTACGCGCCGTGCTCATACTGTTCGACAGATCCTGGACGGTCTGGTACGGCACGGGCACCTGCCCGGAACCGGCCGGTGTCCAGTTGATCGATGGCGCTGTACAGATCGCCTTGAACTTGGCATCCTTTCGGGCGCCGAGCTTGTTGCTGCCTGGAGCAATGGGCAAGGCGGGCCGGCAAGCCTCATCCAGTTTTGCCTGCATCGCCGCTGCCAGTTCGGCGTCCCGCCGCAGCAGTTCTTCGCTGCCAAAGGGCCCCGAAGGCGGGCCGCCGGTTGGCTCGCCTTTTGAGCCCGGGGGTAAGTCGTTCGGTTCGTCAGCCATGATCCGCCCGGCTAATCTGGCTGCCTGCTTCTTCGAGTGCGAAACGCTGGCGTGCAGTTTCACTGGGAGGTCGATAACTCAACTCCGCCGAAACGACATCGAGCTCGTCGACCGGAATGGTTCTCCTCCACACGAGCGTAAGCAGCTGCTCTTCCGGCTCGATGAGAACGGTGTCGAGCTGCATCGGCAATATCGATGCGCTTTCATCCGCGTGCAGCAGGCGCAGAATGCACTGGTCTTTCGGCAGCCTCAGCCGCAGGTAGACGTTCTTGCCGGCGTCGATTCGCGTACCCGGCGAACCGGCCGCGCACAGGTTCGCCAGCTCGATCTCTTCGCCGCCCGCCGGGTAGTCGATCTGCTGATCGGCCGGTGCACTGTTCCAGATGGCGAAGTCGAAGTTGTCCGGAAGCGGCGCGTCGCTGGCAACGAATGCCTCGTCGACCGTGCCGACCAGGACCCGGCGAACAGGATGTGTCTTCGGCAGGATGCCAAAGCCGGCCGGCACCCGGAACTGCGATGCTTCGCAATCGGCCTGCCGCGACGGAGCAAGCCAGCGCCAGAACTGCCGTGCCTTGAGCGTTGTCTCCGGCCGCTCGATCAGTGGCGCATCGACCGTTTTCTTCTTGCTGGCGCGCAGGGACCACGCATGAGCGAAGCCTGTGCCACAAGGATTCGGGTCGAAGGCAACGTGAGCAACGGGCGCGGAGCCGCCATTCGTGCTTTGGGGATGCGTTGCAATCTGCTCCGGCGTCAGCCTGTACTTCTTTGGGATGCGACGGCTGGCCGGATCGCTGGCGCCGACAATGCACTCGCCGCCGTAGGCATGCTCATAGCGCACCGGTATCGGCCGGCACTGGTCGACTCTCTTGATGCGCCAGGGGCATGGCCGTACGATGGTCAACGTGCACCACTTCAGCAGCCATAGTGCGATGCGCAGCGGCCAGGCGCGTCTGCGCAGTACGCGTTTGCCGTGAACGATCAGCTCCTTGTCGATCAGGCACTTGCTCTCGCCATGCCGCCATAACCGCAGCCGTACAGGGAAGTTTCGGATACCCTCCCGAGCGGGAGGATGGGCGGTTGCGTTGACGATCACGTCGCAACGTGGCTTGAACGGCACGTAATCCGACTCCTGTTCGACACTCCCCACGAGCGAGTCGTCGAATCCGGTGTCGGTCGCGCACAGCTCCGGCTGGACCTCGGAAATTCGCAGTTCGCCACTACCGAAGCTGAAGGTCTGCCGGACCGCGAACACCTTGAATTCCTGGCCGAACTGGTCAATCGCGTCGAATGGCTGGGCAGGAAAGGGCGTCTGGTTGATGAAGTCCATGGCATCCCCTAGTTGATGTCCACGTCCTTGCCGTTGACCTGAACCGGGCCGGAGGCATCGATGGAAATGTTCGTGCCGGACAGACTGATGGTGCCGTTCTGGTCCATCTTCAGCGATGCGGCACCGACGCTGATCGTCAGCGAGTTGCCGGCCTGGATAAGGTAGTTCTGGCCAACTGTCGTCATCTTGCTGACGCCGATCTGGGTAGTCTGCGAGGCAGCCACGATCGTGTTCATCGCCGCCCCGACGCGGATGGAATAAAGCGTGCCGATCGACAGGGACTTCTGCGCAGTGATCGTCTCGACCTTGCTTTTTCCTACCGTTTCGGTACGCGCGCCGCCGATCGCAACCACTTCATCGGCAGCTACCTTTTCGGTTCGGCCACCACCGATATCGATGGTTTCCTCCTTGTCGACGCGTTCCGTGCGGCCGGAATGAATGGTGATTTTTTCGTCGCCATCGACCGTCTCGGTGCGGTCCCGCTTCACCGCCACGACTTCATCGCGGCCAATGGTTTTACGGCGATCCTGGCCGACCCAATGGGATTCGTCATGCTCGACTTCGATGCGCTGGTCGCGTTCCGCGTGCAGCCAGATTTCCTCCTTTCCCTTCTGGTCCTCGAAGCGCAGCGCATTGGCGTTGTCCGGGGTGCCGCCCATCGTCGAGCGCGACAGCATGCCGCTTTGCGTGGCATGTTTCGGCAAGTCCCATGGCGGCATGTTAGCGGCGTTATAGACGCTGCCGATGATCAATGGCCGGTCGCAATTCCCGTCGAGGAATTGCACGACCACTTCCTGCCCGATGCGGGGCAGGCTGATATGGCCGAAATTTGAACCAGCCCAGGTGCTCATCACCCGCACCCACGGGCTGCTTCGTTCGTCGAATTTTCCCTTGCGGTCCCAGTGGAATTGCACCCGCACGCGGCCGTATTGATCCGTGTAGATCTCCTCGTCTTCCGGGCCGACCACGGTGGCGGTCTGCACGCCATAGATGTGGGTGTCCTTGCTGTGATGGCCGCGCCCTGGCCGCCAGGGCACCTTGCTGCGCACGCAGGTGAACGTGTTCGAATAGCGCGACGTCACATGGCGGTCGGCCTGGTAGTTATTGGTGGCCTGGTGGCGCACGGAGAGGACGAGGTACTGATCGGGCCCCTCCGTGGCCAGGGGGCGTTTCACGCTGAAATGCTTGGCCAGCGCGAACTTGCGGCCGGGCTGCACGGACCGGTGATTGCTCTCCGCCCGGAACTCGTGGGCGGCGCCATCGATCTGCTCCATGCGGCATTGGGCGAGTGCTTCGCCGTTCTTCCGGTTAAAGCCGTATGCGCCCGTGTACTCGTGGTGCTCCAGTGCTGGCACGTCGCCTTGCTCGTTCAGCGAAGGCCGGTCGGCCCAGTCGGACCGGGCATCCTTGAATTCGTAGGTGCGCACCGTGTACAGCGCCGAAGCCAGTTCGCGGCCCGGACTCCACATGCTGATGCCGTCCGCCTCCTGTGCCCCGGCCTCGCTCTGGTATTCGATGGTCGCGTCGCCATCGACCGGCGGAACCAGTTTGCTGTTGTCGGACAGAACCAGTGTGTGGCCGTCGTACCGGTGTTCATACCAGTAGAGGAGACCGGCCGCTTCCCAGCGGCGGTGCAGATGGTTATGGTCCGATTCGTTGTACTGGACCGCGAGCGTGATGTCGGACTCGTTCCACGACAGGTCGAAGCGGTAATCCCGGCGCAGGTAATGCTCGAACGTCTTCTCGGTGATCTCCGTGAGCGTCATGCGCTGGAACGTCGCGCAGTCCTGGCGCAGTTCGAGGAAGGCAAGCCATGGCCGCAGCACCATCTCGTAGAACGCAAAGCCGCCATCCGTGCGCAGGTGGCGGAATTCGAACACGTAACCGTTGAAGTAGCGCAGCGAGCGGTCGTTGCGCACCAGCGAAATCGTGACCATCTTGCCCATCACGTCCGTCAGGGCGATGTCGGCCGCATTCGACAGTACCTCGACCTTGTAGTGGAAGTCGCGCGAGAGATCCTCGCTGCCCTCGAAGGCATTGACCAGCATGAGGATATAGGGAGGACCGTCGTTGCGGGGGAAATCGAGCCGCAGCAGGCGGTCGTGCTGGCTCGTGCCGGCCAGGGCGGCGAGGAACGAGGCTGCATCAGTCAGCAGGGTCATGACTGTTCCTCTGGTGTTTTGAGGAGGTAGCGGATCTCGCGATCCTGTATTCCGGGCCGCGATACCATGAACGTGTCGTAGCCCAGCCGGAATCCACGCCCGAGGACCACGGGCCGTACGTCGGCCGCCCTGAGCACCAGCGTGAGCTCGAAATCGATACCCGGCATGTGGAACATCGACAGCAAGGCGCGCAGCTGCGGTACGTTACCGCCGTCGGGCAGGAAGCTGTTGTACGTGGCCTTGTCCAGCGGGCCGATGCGGATGCCCACGCGTCCGTCGCGCCGCCAGAGGCGCCGGCCCAGCACCATGCGCCCGTCGAGGCAGCAGTTCTTCGTGCCGAGCCGGGCCAGTTGATGGTCTTTCAGCCGGTACCAGTAGCCGATGTTCGGCGTGATCGTGATCGGCAACCGGAAAAAGTCCGCCAGCACGCTTTGCAGCATCGCGGCGGACACTGGCCGCTGCTGGAAAGCGCCGGTGTAGTAGCCCGCCACCGAATCCCCGACCGGCGCGCCAGCAGTATTGCCCGACAATGACATCAGCAGCGGCAGCAGGTCGTCGGCGTCCCCGTCGAGCGATGACAGGGACGGACGATTTTTCCGCCAGGCCGCGTGAAAATGGCGAACGAAACGGTTGGAAAACACATCGAGCAGCGCCTGCGTCCCGCCTTCGGGATCCTCCGCCAAACGTGCCGTGTAGTGGTTCGGCAGCGCTCCATGGGTGCCCGTAAAACCCATGAAGAGGGTTGTCAGCACCGCGTGCGGCATGTCTCCCTCGGCAGCAGGCATCGTGATCGCGGCCAGGTCGCCGCTGGGAAATGCCAGGTCGCGGCTGTTCTCGAATCGCACCAGGCGATCCAGCGCTTCGCCCCGTGTTACCTGGTGGCAGTCGGCCAGCCAGGCGAGCAGCAACTCCACTGCCTGGAAGAAGCTGTAGCGCCCCGGTTCACGGGACAGCGCCTCGATCAGGACAGGACGATCATTCCGCTGCGCCGTGGACATTTCAGGATCTCCTTTCCAGTGGCCGCCGAGACCACGATCAGTTGGGTGAACACGTTGATTTGCCCGTACAGGGCGAAGAAGCGGTCGAGCAATTGCACGAACACGTGCAGGCCACTGCCGACATAGGCACTTTCATCGATAGTCATGCGGATTTGCACGCCCGCCATCATTGCCGCGCGGCCTGCGCCTTTGACCCAGTCATGCACGGTGCAATTGGACAGCGCCACGATGCCTGCGATCTGCCGCTGCGTGACTGGCGAATTGGGCAAGTCATAAAGACTGAGCATCTTGCGCAATTCGACCAGGCCGATGTCGGACAACATGCGCTGGTTCAGCGCCAGGTGCGAAATCAGGCGCCAGTGCGTGCGGTCGTCCGAAGGGAAGCGCCGCGACAGCGTTGGTTTGCGCAGGAAGCGGATCGGCGAGCCGTCCAGCAGTCCGTTGGTATCCAGGTCGCCATCCGCCCTGCCATAGGGAAGCAGCGCCGGCATATCCCGGTTGCTGCACGTAGCATCGATGGAAAGCGTTTGCGCCTCGGGTGCCGATAGCCGCATGTCGTTGTCCACGATCGCTATCCGTACTTCGCGGCCAGGGTCGCACTGGGCCGTCATCTCGTCCCGGTGAATGAGCCAGAAACCGCCATGCGTAGCGGCCGATGCACCTTGGCCATGGTGCGCTCCGTAAAATGGCTGCAGCTCCGTGATGCGCTGGCTCGAGCCACTGCCGGAAACCAGCCTTGCCGTATCGACCGTGTACAGTTCGTATGCTGCAGGGCGGGCGAGATCGATCACCACCGGGTATTCGGCGGCGCAACCGTGCAGGTCGACCGGCGTCGTACCTCGGGAGAACAGGTTGATGACCGGCGTGCAGTGCTTTCGCAGGTTACTGGCGCCGAACGATGCCAGCGTCCGCGCCATCCCCGAATCTCGTCCGATTCCCCGCACTGGCAGGTGCAGCGTGAACTCGGTGCTTATGCGCGGGGCCGCGGCCAGAATGGCATCCAGGTCGATCTCAATGAAGTTGAATTTGTCCGGAAACGCGAAGTACTCGGTCAGCAGCCGGTAGGCCGGATGCGAGCGCGCTGGCCACGGCAGCATGGCATCTTCGTCGTCGAACCCTTTTGGCCTGACCGGAAATTCCGGCAGCGCAAACCAAGGTCCAGGCGCGTGCGCTTGCACGAAGGCGGGGCCGGTGTGCAGGAACAGGCAGTCGCGCGACGCCGCGCACAGCGACGGGTCGCCGTCGATGAACAGCGACAGGCGCTTCATGCCCAGGTCCTTGATCGGCATCGGGCTGGAGAAGTGCATTACCAGCGCAGCGTCATAGGCGTGATCGAGGCGATGGCCGGCGGGAACGCTTGCTGCGGAAACGTAGCGTGCGGACGAAACCACCAATGGCGCCAGCGCTACATCACTGGTGGTTCGAAACTGGCAGCGCACGCCTTGGATGAAGTGCGAGCGCAGTTCCGTGCCGCGTGCGATCTTCCTTGATGTCGTTGCATTGGTCAGGTCGTATTCGATCTCGGCAATCGAGCATGACGGATAAGTGTAAAGGTAGTGCGGATAGATGGCGTGCAGTAAAGCCTCCGTGAGACGCGGATAGGCCTCCGCTAGCAGCTTGCGGATCCGGCCGCTGAATACGCCGCAACACTGGATCAGCCTCTCAACCTGCGGGTCGCCGCAGGCATCCCCTGCAAAGCCGACCTTGCTTGCTAGGGCGGGGTAGCGCAGTCCCAGTTCCTTGCAATCGCGGCGGTATGTCGCCAGTTCTTCCTGGATATACGGTAAAAGTTTGTCCATCGTTGCTCCGTTGCTGTAAGGCATCGAAGCTCATGGTGGCATTACCCACCTCTCAGCAAATTGATGTGTGGCAATATTTAGCGGCGAAGGTCGAATCCGCAACAAGACTTCCTCCACCGCTCGCGCTCGAATGCAAGCTGCCGCGTGGCCCTGCCATTCCATGCTCATGTGCATCAGAGCTATAATCGCCCCCAATTCCCGTCTGAATGCGTGCAAGGTTAGCCACCGCCACATCTCGACACCCACCTGCTGAGGGAAGTTTTCCTTTCCCTATGGTGTGGTGGATCCGTGCTTGAGCGCTATTACCGAGAACTGCTGAATTTCCTGTCCCGTGCCGTGCGCGACCGCGATGCCGCGGCCGACCTGGCGCAGGAGAGTTATGCCCGCGTGCTGGCGGCGCAGCAGGCCGGCCAGGCCGTGCAGGACCCGCGTGCCCTGCTGTACCGCACGGCCCGCAACCTCGTCATCGACCGGCACCGCCGCGCCGGCGTGCGGGCGGAAACGGGCGAGGCCGGCTTACCGGACGACGAAGCGCTCGACGGGCTGGCCGGGCCGCCCTCGCTGGAGCCGGACACCATCCTGGCATCGCGCGAACACCTGGCGGCCATGGCCGCGACCATCGACAAGTTGCCGCCACGCTGCCGCGAAGCCTTCATTCTCTACAAGTTCGACGGCCTGTCGTATGCCGAGATCGCCGCCCGGATGGGCATTTCCACGCGCACGGTGGAGATGCAGTTGCAGATCGCGATGGACGCCTGCTGGCGTCGCCAGGACGAGCTCGATGGCACGGCGCGCGCGGTGCGCAGCAAGCGAACGCGTGCCAGTCCATGAACCAGCCAATATTCGCCAGCGGCGCGTGCCCGCTACCGGATTCGGACCGGCTCGTGCGTCTACACCAGTACAGAGAGGTCCCTTGCCCATGATCCCCCCGCTGCCACCGCCCGCCGTTACGCCCGCCGTTACGCCAGATGTCGCGCCAGGCCTGCGCCAGGAAGTGCTGGACTGGTTCATCCGCCGCCGGCGCGACGGCTGGAGCGCGCAGGACGAAGCCGCCTTCCAGGCGTGGCTGGCGGCCGATGCCCGCCATCGTCACGCCTGCACGCAGTGGCAAGCGCGCTGGCAGGCGCTCGACGGGATGTCGGCCGATGCGGTGGATGCGTTGCGCCGCAACCTGCGGCGTGACAAGGCGCAGATTGCCGCACCGTCCCCACCGCCGCGCCGCCGCTTCCTCATGCCCGCCTTCGGCATGGCGGCCGTGGCGGCGGTCGCCGGGGGCACGGGCCTGCTGGCCTGGCAGCACTGGCAGGACCAGCCGCTGTTCGTGCAAACCATCGCCTCGCAGCGTGGCCAGCAGCGCGACGTCGCGCTGCCCGATGGCAGCCGCCTGCGGCTGGACAGCGGCACCCACCTCGACGTGGCGTTCTACCGCCAGCGCCGTGAAGTGCGCCTGCTCGACGGCCAGGCCGTGTTCAGCGTGCAGGCAGATGCGGCGCGGCCGTTCCATGTGCTGGCCGGTCCGGTCGGCGTCACGGTGGTCGGCACGCGGTTCGCGGTGCGCCATACGCCGCACCTGCCCGGCAATGGCGGCGTGCGCGTCGCCGTCGAAGAAGGCAGGGTGCGCGTGGTGCGGCGCGATGGCGCGGCGGGCGACGCGCTGCGCGACCTGCCGGATGCCGTCCACCTCGGCGCCGGCGAACAGGTGCTGGCCAATGCCAGCGGCCAGCCGGGCGCCGTGACGGCGGTGTCCGGTGAAGGCATCGCCCCCTGGCGCGACAGCCGCATCAGCTTCGTCGACACGCCCCTGGGCCAGGCCATTGCCGAACTGGAGCGCTATGGCAGCACCGGCCTGGTCGTGCGGGACCCGGCCGTGGCGGCATTGCGGCTCAGCGGCACGTTCGATCCGCGCGACGCGCGCACGCTGCGGCGCGTGCTGCCCAGCGCCCTGCCGGTGCGGCTGGAGGAAATGGCCGGCGCCACGGAGGTGCTGCCCGCCCGCCGGGCACCCAGATAAAAATAACTTTTGCTTCTTTACCGTAGTTCCGGCAATTCATGCGTCTTCCTGATTAGGAATCATTCGCATTGACGTTGTATCGACCACCTAAAGGAGTTTCATGAGTCGCCCGTATCTCCGGCCAGCCCCGCTCGCGCTGGCCATCGCCCTTGCCTGCGGCGCCGCCGCCATGCCCGCGCAAGCCGTGGCGCCGTCCACTGCCACGGTGCAGTTCGCCATCAAGGCACAACCCCTGGTGGACGCGCTGAACGACTGGGCACGCCTGACACGCGTCCAGCTCATCGTCCAGCAAGACCTGGTGGCCGGCAAGACCGCTCCGGCGGTCGCCGGCGCATTGACGCCAGGCCAGGCGCTCGAGCGCCTGCTGGCCGGCAGCGGGCTGGCCGCGGCGCAGGAGGGCAATGCCGTGGTCATCAAGTCCGCGCCGACTCCGGCGGGTGCGGCGAAGGAAGAAGCCACGCTGGCGCCGGTCACCGTCGTCGCCCAGGCCGAACGCAGCGCCACCACCGAAGGCTCGGACTCGCTCGCCGTGCGCGCGGTCAGCATCAACAAGGGCGACCAGGCCCTGAAGGATATTCCGCAGTCGATCAGCGTGCTGACCCGCAAGCAGCTGGATGAGCAGGGCATCACCGACCTGCGCGCGGCGGCCAACAGCGTCACCGGGATGGTGGGCGCCAAGGGTGTCGGCCAGGGCATGGTGCTGTCCGCGCGCGGCTTCCAGATCGATGCGTGGCAGTACGACGGCGTGCCGGTGCCGCGCAATACCTACGCACTGGGTAACTGGGGCACTGAAGGCATGGTGTTCTATGACCGCCTGGAAGTGCTGCGCGGCGCGTCGGGGCTGCTGCAGGGTACGGGCAGTCCCGGTGGCGCGGTCAACCTGGTACGCAAGCGGGGCCAGGACCAGCGGACCGTCGCGCTGACCGCCCGTGCCGGTTCATGGGACCGCTACAACTTGCAACTCGATGCCGGCGGCCCGCTCAATGAGGAAGGCTCGCTGCGCGGCCGCGTGGTGGTGGACGAAGCACGCAGCCACTCCTTCGTCGATTACGTGAAGGACCGTACCCGCTCGCTGTATGCCGCGCTGGACTACGACATCGGCCCCGCCACCACCATCGGCGTGGGCGTGAGCCATTCGGACAGCAAGGGGCGGCCGATGGTGCGCGGCCTGCCCCGCTGGCCGGACGGCGGCGACCTGGGGCTGCCGCGCTCCACCTACGTGGGCGCCTGGTGGAACCGGGGCGACATCGAGCAGACGGCGCTGCATGCGGACCTGGCCCACCGCTTCAATGACGACTGGACATTGAAAATGTCGGCCCTGCACCTGGACGAGAACAACACTTCGGTGCACCAGCGCATGCACGGCGACGTGGCGGCCGATGGCAGCGGGATGACGTTTGCCAACTGGGTGACGGACTTCGACTCCGCCAAGCTGGCGTTCGACGCCTACGTCAACGGCCGCTTCGCGGCACTGGGCATGGCGAACGACGTCACGCTGGGCGCCAACTATTCGAAGTACACGTCGCACGACATGTATGCGCGGACCTTCGTCCCGGGCGGCAACATCTTCGCCATCGACCATGACCGCCCGTGGCAGGATGCCGGCACCATCGTCGCTGCCGGCGGCACGCAGACCCGCGCGCGGTACGACGTGCGGCAGAAAGGCATCTACGCCAGTTGGCGCGCCCAGCTGACCGAGCCGCTGGCGGCGATCCTGGGCGTGCGCACCAGCTGGTACGACTATGACTACCGCGAGTCGCTGTACAACAGCCGCACGCTCAGCACCGCTTCGGGCGAGGTCACGCCCTACGCGGGCCTGGTGTACGCGCTGACGCCGCAGTGGTCGGCCTACGGCAGCATCACCAGCGTCTTCGAGCCGCAGTCGGCCCGCACGGTGAGTGGCGACGCGCTCGAGCCGATCATCGGCACCAACCGGGAACTCGGCATCAAGGGCGAACTGCTGGGCGGGCGCGTCAACACGTCGCTGGCGCTGTTCCGCTACGACCACCGGAATCGTGCCGTCAACGACACGGCGTCGGGCTTTGCCTGCGACGGCTGGTATTGCTCGATCGCGTCCGGCAAGGTGCGCAGCGAGGGTATCGAAGCCGAGGCAAGCGGTGAAGTGCTGCCCGACCTGCAGGTGGTGGTGGGCTATACGTACAACACCACCGAATTCCTCAGCGGTGATCCGGCCAACCTGGGCCAGGTATTCAGCACGTGGACGCCGAAGAACATGCTGCGCGCGTGGACTTCGTACCGCCTGCCGGGCGCGTGGAACCGGCTGACCGTGGGCGGCGGCTTCACCACCCAGAGCCATACGCTGGGCTACGACCGTTCGTACAAGGTGCCCGGCTTCACGGTGGCGAACCTGCGGCTTGCCTGGCAGGCCACGCCCGACGTCAACCTGTCGTTGAACGTGAACAATGTGTTCGACAAGCGCTACTGGATTCCCGGCTATGGCAGCCAGGACGGCAACAACGAATTCGGCGATCCGCGCAACGTCATGCTCACGCTGAAATTCACGCCGCGGTGGTAGCAGCACCCCGTCCCTTGCGGTGCAGGACCGACAGGAAGAGGCCGGCGTCTCCACCAAGGCCATTCCGGACCGCGGGCCTGGCAAGTATCCTGCACGTCACGCACAGTTGCGGTACATTGTCTTTTTCACACGCAACTCTCAGGAGATAAAGCATGGCAAAGAAAGTCGCTGTCCTCGTCGGCAGCCTGCGCAAGGAATCGCTGACCCGCAAATACGCCAAGGCAGTCATCGACATGCTGCCGCCGTCGCTGGAGGGCGAACTGGTCGAACTGGACATGCCCCTGTACAACCAGGACCTGGACGATGCCAATACCCCGGCCGAAGCATGGACCGCGTTCCGCGACAAGCTGAAGGCCGCCGACGCGGTGCTGTTCTTCACGCCGGAATACAACCGCACGATCTCGGGTGCGTTGAAGAACGCCATCGACGTCGGTTCGCGGCCGTGGGGCCAGAGCGTGTGGGACGGCAAGCCGGCCGCCGTCGTGTCGCAATCGCCGGGCGCCCAGGGCGGCTTCGGCGCCAACCACAACACGCGCCAGGCTGTGGTGTTCCTGAACGTGCCGGTGATGCCGGCACCGGAACTGTACATCGGCGGTTCGCCGAATTACCTGGGCGAAGATGGCAGCATCAACAATGACCAGACCAGGGAACTGATCGGCAAGTTCGTGGCCGCCTTCGAGCAGTGGGTCGAGGCCAACGCGAAAAAATAAGCTACTGGCAGGTCGGCGAGCCGAAGCGGTATGGCTCGCCGCCTGCCACCGGATGCGCCGGCGCCGGCTCGTGGCCATCCTTCTCCATCGCCAGCAGAAGTGGCGTACCGGACTGCCGCAGCAATGCCATCCGGGCACCGGGAAAGCGCTGCGGAATCAGGCCGATCTCGGCCGCCGACAGATCGCCGTGGTTGACCAGCACCCGGCAC
The DNA here is from genome assembly GCF_055502615.1 of Pseudoduganella sp. jia 9. Classification (NCBI taxonomy): domain Bacteria; kingdom Pseudomonadati; phylum Pseudomonadota; class Betaproteobacteria; order Burkholderiales; family Oxalobacteraceae; genus Pseudoduganella; species Pseudoduganella sp. jia 9. The sequence continues at coordinate 77,103 of NZ_JBUPWE010000025.1, forward strand.
GACGGTCCGAAGTCGAGCATGGCCGCCATCAGCGCCGGCCGCATGCCGAGCGGATCGGGCATCGATGTCAGGCGCAGCCGCGTATCGCCCTTGCGCACCGTGAGGCCTTCCCAGGTATCGAGCGGATAGACGCTGCGGATGCCGTGGCTGCGCAGGCGCTCGGCGCTGCCAGTCATCGTTACCACCGGCCGGCCGCTCCACCCCGCCCCGGCCATGCCGTTCCAGTCGGGATTCGACAGCAGCACGAGATCGACCGCGGCCATTTCGGGCGGCAATATGCCGCCGTCGGTGCCCGGATCGATCAGCACGGTCAAGCCGCGCACGCGCAGCAGCGCGGTGGCGGCACCGATAAATTGCACCATGCCGCCAGGATCCTGGCGCGCCGCGCCGGATGGGATCGTGATCCGGTAGCGGGGCACGTCGGCCGCATGGGCCAGCGCGGCGGATAACAATAAAGGCAACAGCGGCAACAGCAGCGGTAGCGGCATCTTCATGGGGCCTCCGGGGAAACCCTACAGTTACCATGGCCACGGTATCGTAAAGATGAAGTTCCGCAACATCCTTGCCGCTTGTCACTATTCCGGCATCACCGTGCCGACGTCGCCAACCGGTTCACCGCGCCGATGTTGCCGGGCCTGGCGTTACCGGCTTGAAGCGGTACGTCTCGCCATGCTTCAGGTAGCTGACCTTTCCTTCCAGCCCCGCTTCCTGCACGGCCTTCTGGAAGTCCGACAGCGGCGACTTGAATACGTCGTAGTCGTTGTAATGAATCGGGATCGCATGATGCGGCGCGATCAGCTTCAGCATTTTCAGGCCTTCCTTGGCATCCATCGTGACCGTCACGATGCCGAGGATGCGGGTGCCGCCCAGGTGCAGCAGTGCCAGGTCCACGCCGGGAAAGCGGCGTGGAATCTCGTCGATGTCGCGATAGACCATCGTGTCGCCGGAAATGTAGATGCGGTAGCGGCCGGCGGCCGATGAAAAGTCCAGCATCGACCCCATTACCGCCGGCAGCAGCGCGGCGACCGCCACCGGGCCGTGGCGGCCCGGCATCGCCGTCAGCCGCAGCGTGGTTTCGCCTTTCGTCACCGCCACGTCCTGCCAGGTGCTCAGGCCGATCACGGCCGTGAAGCCCAGCTTGCGCAGGTCGTCCGCCGCCGCCGCGGTGGTGACGATCGGCGTGGAGCGCTTCAGCTTTTCCTGCACCAGCTTGTCGAAGTGGTCTTCGTGCAGGTGCGACAGCAGCACCAGGTCGATCGGCGGCAGCGCATCGAACTCGATGGCTGGATTGGTCTGCCGCTCTGACGTGAGGCCATAGCCCAGGTGCACATGGTCGCCCTTGTGCAGGAAGTTCGGGTCGGTCAGGATCGTCAGGCCGCCGAAGCGGACCAGCACCGTCGCGGTGCCGATGAATTGCACCGAATGCTCGGCTTGCGCCGCCGGGGCGGTCACGGGAATGTTCAATGTGAATCGCGGCGCCATTGCCGGCTGCTGTGCCGCGGCGATGCCGCCCAGCGCCAGCATGAGCATGCACAGTATTTTCGCGGTGAACGTCATCATCCGTTTCATGGTTCCTCCTCCTGAAAACGCCGTTGATAGCACGCTTTTCGCCGCCTTGTCCGCACGTTTCCGGCGCGCTGCGGCGCCTTTACCACAGGGGTTGCGATGCTACAATCGCGGCTCGGCCGCCTACCCGGCGCCCCCGTTCCCGTCAATGCTCCTGAGATCCAGACCATGCACCCCGAATCGCTCGCCCCCATGCCCACGCCTTATGAAAAAGGCAACCAGAACCAGACCACGCTGTGGTCCGAATGCATCGCGTTCTACGAAGAACTGGCGCGCCGCTTTCCCACGGTGCTGAGCTTCCGGCAGGCAGGGGTTTCCGATGGCGGCATTCCGCTGCACGTGGGCGTGGTGAGCGCGGACGGCGTATTCGACCGCGAAGAAATCAAGCGCGCCGGCCGCCCGGTCTTCTTCAACAACAACGGCATCCACCCGGGCGAACCGGAAGGCATCGACGCCTGCATGGCGATCGTGTGCGACTTCTGCTTCGATCCGGCGAAGCTGGCCACGCTGGGCAACACGGTGCTGCTGTTCGTGCCGGTCTATAACGTGGACGGAGCACTGAACCGCGCCAACACTTCGCGGCCGAACCAGGAAGGTCCGGAACTGTTCGGCTTCCGCGGCAACAGCCGCCACCTCGACCTGAACCGCGACTTCATCAAGTGCGACACGCTCAATGCGCGCTTCTTCAATGAACTGGTCACCGCCTGGGATCCGGACGTGATGGTCGACACCCACACGTCGAATGGCGCCGACTACACGTACACCATGACGCTGATCCACACCCAGGCCGACAAGCTGGGTTCCGGCCTCGGCCCGTTCCTGCGCGACACGATGCTGCCGCACATCTACGCGGAAATGGAAACGCGCGGCTGGCCCACCTGCCCGTACGTGAATCCGGTGCAGGACACGCCGGACGACGGCATCGCCGAGTTCCTCGAAGTGCCGCGCTTCTCCACCGGCTTCACGGCGCTGCACAACATCATCGGCTTCATGCCGGAAACCCACATGCTCAAGCCCTTCAGGGACCGCTACGAATCGATGCGCACCCTGCTGGACGTGACGCGCGAATTCACCGTGCGGCATGCCGATGACATCCAGCGCCTGCGCAGCGAAGCGAAAGCCGCGCAGCGCCGGCAAAGCGACTGGACGGTCACGTGGAAGATGTCCGGCACGCCATCCACCTTCCGCTTCAGGGGCTACGAGGCGCGCCGCCATCCGAGCGTGCTGGGTAACTACACGCGGCTGTCGTACGACCGCAGCAAGCCTTACGAGAAGGACATCCCCTACTTCAACAGCTTCCTGCCGGACACCGTGATACAGGTGCCGAAAGCCTACGTGATCCCGCAGGCCTGGCGCGAAGTGGTCGAGCGGCTGCAATGGAACGGCGTGCAGATGACGCGCGTGGCGGAAGAGCGGCAGGCCGAGGCGCGCTACTACCACATCGGCGAACTGTCGACCCGCGCCACCGCCTACGAGGGCCACATGTTCCACGACGTGGTGGACGTCGAGGCGCGTACCGGCACGTTCACGCTGAACGCCGGCGACTGGATCGTGCCGCTGGACCAGGACAATGCCCGCTACGCCGTCGAAACGCTGGAACCGCAGGCGCACGACAGCTTCTTCCGCTGGGGCTTCTTCAACTCCGTGCTGGAAAAGAAGGAAGCGATCTCCGACTACGTGTTCGAGGACCTGGCCGTGCAGCTGCTGGAAGAAGAGCCGGGACTGCGCGCGAAATTCGACGCCTGGAAGGCGGCCAACCCTGGCCTGCTGGCGAACCAGGAAGCGGTGCTGGACTTCATCCTGCACAACTGCGCGCGGCACGCGGAGCCCGAGTGGCGCCGCTATCCGGTACTGGGGCTGCTGTAACGAAGGCGGGTCCATGTCCCAGTCTCTTCCGCCCTTGTTACATTATGCACTGAGCCCGCGCACCTTCTTCCACAGTCACTACTTCCATCTCGGCCTGCGCTTCGGCGCGGGCCTGATCGGCATCATCTGCGCCACGCTCGCAGTCGCCGACATGGCCACCGCGATGTCGGTAGGCATCGGCGCGCTGTGCACGGCGCTGATGGACATGCCCAGCCCGTTGCGCCACAAGCTCAACGAGATGCTGGCTTCGGTGCTGCTGTGCAGCCTGGTGACGCTGGTGGTAAGCCTGTGCGCGCCATACTTCTGGCTGCTGATCGCCGTGCTGGTGCTGCTGTCGTTCTTCGCCAGCATGATGATCGTGTACGGCAAGAAGTCGATGCCGCTGCAGCTTGCGACGCTGTTCATCATGACGATGTCGATGGAGCACCACCTGACGCCGCTGCAGGCGCTGGCGCACGCCGGCCTGTTCACGCTGGGCGGCATCGCCTACCTGGCCTACGCGATGGGCATCGCGTGGCTGCTGCGCCACCGCATCAAGCAGCAGGTGCTGGCCGAGGCGCTATTCGAGCTGGCCGCCTACATCGACACCAAGGCCGACTTCTACGACACGCGCTACAACCTGACGGAGCAGTTCAACAAGCTGGTGCGCCAGCAGGCTGCGCTGGCCGACAAGCAGCAGGCTTCGCGCGACCTGATCCTGCGCGCGCACCAGAACCGCAAGGATGCGATCGTGGTGCAGATCCACGTATGCATGCTGGACCTGTACGAACAGATCCTGTCGACGCACACCGACTACGCTCAGCTGCGCGTGCACCTGGCCGATTCGCCGGCGCTGGAAGCGTTGCGCGGGCTGGCGTTCAAGTGCGCCCGCGACATCGAATCGGTGGCCTATGCGGTCACGCGCAAGAAGGCCTCGTTCCAGGCCATCAGCTACGAGCCTGAGCTGGCCGCGATCGAGGCCGAACTGGACGAACTGCAGCGCCGCGTGGCGGCCGGCAAGCCGGCCCAGGAAGCGCTGGCCGTGCTGCGCGCGCAGCGCAACAAGGTACGCGCCATCATCAACATGGTCGGCGAACTGCACGGCGCCAGCCAGAAGGCCTACGACAGCACGCCCTACTGGCAGGATGCCGACATGCAGCCGTTCCTGTCGCAGCAGAAGTACGAGATCGGCGTGCTGCTGTCGCACTTCCGCATGGATTCGCCGGTGTTCCGCTTTTCGCTGCGGGTGGCGATGGCCATCGCGGTGGGCCTGGCGATCGGCACGCTGCTGCCGTATTCGGCGCACAGCTACTGGATCATCCTCACCATCGTGATCATCCTGCGGCCCAGCTTCTCGATGACGGTGCAGCGCCGCGGCGACCGTATCGTCGGCACCGTGATCGGCTGCGTGATCACGGCCGCGATCCTGCTGTTCTTCAATCACCCCGCCGTGATCCTGACCGCGCTGATCCTGGCCACGATCGCCACGCCCACCTTCGTCTACCTGCGCTACCGGTACACGGCCATCGCGGTGTCGATCATGATCCTGCTGCAGATGAACCTGGCCGCCGGCGGCGACCTGCACACGATCACGGAACGGCTGGTCGACACGTTCATCGGCGCCGCCGTCGCCACCGTGTTCAGCTTCGTGCTGGCGAGCTGGGAATACCAGAGCCTGCCGAAGCTGATCCAGCAGGTGCTGGTGGCGAACGGGCGCTACATGGAGGCGGCATTCGAACTGTTGCAGGGCAAATGCCGCAACGACTTCCCCTACCGCGTCCAGCGCAAGGGCCTGATGGATGCGCTGGCCATGCTGAGCGCGGCGATGGTGCGCATGCTCGACGAACCGGCCAGCAAGCGCCGCGCGGCGGAAGACATCAACCTGTTCATCGTGCAGAACTACCTGCTGGTGGCGCACGTGGCGGCACTGCGCGCGATCCTGCGCCGCCATGTGAAGGACATTCCGGCGCGCGAGGTGAACCGCATGCTGGCCGCCAGCCACGTGCAGGTCGGCCGTGCGCTGGCCGATGCGCTGGCCAGGCATGGCGTGACGGCACCGGTGCCGAGCCTGGAAGAAGACCTGGCCTGGTCGGAAACCATCGCGCCCGCCGGCTCGGTGGACTGGCCCGGCTGGCCCGTGGTGCAGCGCCGCGTGCGCCTGCTGCATGCCGATGCGGAAAAGATCCTCGTGCACAGCGAGGCGATCGAGAGGAACGTGGTGCAGGTGTAGGCCACAGCATGCGGCCGCAGCTGATCCGTGGCCGTTTTGCTATCATTCCAGGTCAAGCAAAAAGTCCAGCCTGTGAATGAACCTGTCAGCGATGACCGAATCCACTTCCGACGTTTGCCAGGACTGCGGTGCATGCTGCGCGCATTACCGCGTGTCCTTCTACTGGGGCGAGAGCGATGCCCACCCCGGCGGCACCGTGCCGCGCCACATGACCATTCCCGTCACACCGCACCGCATCGCCATGCGCGGCACGGAAAACACGCCGGTGCGCTGCGTGGCGCTCGAGGGTGAAGTGGGCTGCAAGGTCGGCTGCGCGATCTACCCGCTGCGCTCGGCGACCTGCCGCGATTTCAGCGCCTACACGCCGGAATGCGACAAGGCGCGCGGCGCCTTCGGCCTGGCGCCGCTGGCCGAGCCGGCCGTCGCCGGCTAGAAGGTCATCCTGGCCTGCACCCAGGCGGTGCGCGGCGCGGCCACCATGCGGCCCAGGTTGCCATCCACATTGCGCGTGTAGTAGCGCTTGTCGGACAGGTTGTTCACGCCGGCCAGCAGTTGCACGGCGGGCCGGCCCGGCAGCTTCCAGCCCACCTGGCCGTTGACCGTGCCGAAGCCGGGGATGCTGCCCACGCCGCCGTTCGCGGTTTCCGCGATGGTGTTTTCCGCATCCGAGAATTGCCGGCTCTGCGCCGTGGCGGACAGGCCGGCCGAGAAGGCGCCGGTCTCGTAGCGGGCGCCGATCGTGCCGGTGCGGCGCGCGTAGAACGGCACGTCCAGCCCGGCCGTGGCGCCCGATTCCTGGATCGCCTTGGTATAGTTCCAGTTGGCGTAGGCGGAGAGACCTTCCAGCGCGCCATCGAAACGGTAGTCGACGGCGGTCTCGATGCCTTCGTGCTGCGTGGCGCCGATATTGCGGAACGTCGCGGGCGTGCTGCCCGGCACTTGCAGGATCTGGTTGTCGAAGCGCAGCCGGTACAGCGTGGCCTCGGCCGTCAGTCCACGCGCTTTCCAGCGTGCGCCCAACTCCACTGTCTTCGCCAGTTCCGGTTGCAGCGGATTGGCCGCCGTCTGCGAATTGAGCTGGGTATTTTGCACCGGGCCGAACGAGGTGCCGTAGTTGGCGAACACCGTCAGCGCCGGATCGACCAGGTAGGCCACGTTCAGCGACGGCAGCGCCTTGTCGTTCGACGTATCGAAGTCGCGGCTGCCCGCGCGGTCGGTGCGCTTCGAATCGATCTTCTCGAAACGCACGCCGGGCGTGATGCGCCAGGCACCGTAGGCGATGCGATCGTCGACATAGACGGCGTGGGCATCCGTCTCGTTGTCGAAGGTCGCGGTGGCGCCCTGTACGCCGGTGGCCACGGTCACCGTGTAGTTGTTGTCGTCGCCGCGCTCGCGCAGGTAGCGGTAGCCGGCCGTCACGTCGTGCGTGGTGGCGCCCCACTTCACGCGCTGGGTATAGCGCGGCTCCACGCCCAGCACCTGGTAGTTGCGTGGCTGGTAAGTGATCGCGGTGCGGCCCGCGTTGATCAGCGCACTGCTGCGCGAACTTTCGTTGTAGTACACCTTGACCTCCGCTTCCTGCGTGGCGGAAATGGTGTTCAGGTAGCCGAGGTCGACGCCCTTGCGGTCACCGTCCCAGTAATCGGTGGGGCGCGTGTTCTGGAACGGATTGGCGTTGTATTGCGCGACCGTCAGGCCGCCGGGCGTCTTCGACTTCACGTCGTAGTACGAGAGCTTGCCGTAGATCTGAGCACTGCTATGCGTGCCCGCGCCCGCGCCCAGCAGGTAGCGGAACTTCAATGCGAAGTCGTTGACCTTTTCGTCGCTGCCTTCTCGCCAGCCGCTGCCATCGATGCCCGAATACAGCAGCGCGACGCCGAAGCCGTTCTCCATCTGGCTGCCCACGAAGGCGCTGTACTGCGTACTGTGGCCGCCTTCGCCGAAGTGGTTGTAGCGCACCGAGGCATCGCCGGCGATGCCGGGCGTTTCCGGAATCGAACGCGTCGAAAAATTGATGATGCCGCCCACGTTCTGCGGGCCGTAGCGCACCGCGCCGCCGCCGCGCACCACGTCGATCGCTTCGATGTTGTTCAGGCTGACCGGGGCGAACGACAGCTGCGGCTGGCCATACGGCGCCACCGCCAGCGGCACGCCGTCGAGCAATATCGTGGAGCGCGGCGAATAGCGCCCTGTCAGGCCGCGCACGCCGATGTTCAGCGAGATGGCGCTGCCGGCGGTGCCGGAATTGTCGGTGCTTTGCACGCCGGGGATGCGGCGCAGCACGTCGCCGATATTGGCCGCGCCGGTGGCATCGATGTCTTCCTTCTGCACCACGGTGCGCGCGCCGGCGAAGTTCTTGACGCTGTTCTGCAGGCCGGAGCCAAGCCAGTTGCCCGTCACCGTCACGGTTTCCAGCGCTTCGCCCGTCTCTTGCGCGAGGGCGGGAGCGGCGATGGCGAGGGCTGCGAACGCGGCCGAAACAGCGGCGGCGCAGCGGGAGGGTGCGGGCAAAGCCAGGCGAAGGGTGCGGGAAGACATGGGAGGAAGCGATGGGGATTGAGCAAACGCAAATGATAACACTTCTCATTTGCAAGTTCGCTCCCCCAAACGGCTTACTCTCCTTGCCTCAGCGCTGCCACCGGCATCACCCGCATCGCCACGATGGCGTGTCGCAGCGTGGCACCGAATGCCGTCAGTACGCCGATCAGCAGCGCGGCCGGCAGCGCCCACCATGCGTAAGCCGTCGCTTCCGCGAAGCCGGCCAGGTAGTGGGCGATGGCAAATCCGGCCGGCGGCAGTGCCAGCGCGGCCGCCGCCAGCAGCAGCAGGGCGAACTCGGTGCCGACCAGCAGCCCGATGGACCGGCCACCGGCGCCGTGCAGCTTGCGCAGCGCGATCTCGCGGCCGCGCCGCTGCACGCTGCCCGCGGCCAGTACATAGATGCCGAATGCGGCGATGCCGGTGGCTACCGCGGTACCCAGCGTGAGCAGGCGGGCAATGCGCCGGTCGTCGGCGCTGCCGTCCTCGAACACGGCGCGGGCCCGCTGCACCCGGACCGGCTGTCCGGGCAAGTAGCGCCCCCGCAAGGGCGCCAGCGCTTTTTCCAGGACATCGGCGTCCAGCCGGGTACGCAGCATGACCAGGTTCGCGTCCGCTGGCGCCACCAGGTACACCATGGCGGTGACCGGATAGCGCGAGCCCTTGTGCCGCAGCGGCGGGGCGATGCCGACCACGCGCAGCGGTACACCGCCCATGGTGACGGCCTGGCCCACGGCGGCGGCCTCGGAGGCGAAACCGAGCGCACGCGCGGCGGCCCCGTTCAGGATGACGTCGTTTTTCTGGGGCGCCGCCGGACGGCCGCCATCGAAACCGCTTCCCGCCTTCGGCACGATTCCGGTCACGGCAAAGAAGTCCGGGCTAACCAGGCTCATTTCGAGGCGCTGCTCGACCCCGGCCGGCCCGCGGAACGCGGTGCTGTTGCGCACCATCGGGTAGCCGAACGGCAGGTCGATCAGCGCCGTGCCGCCGATGCCCGGCAGGCGCTCGACCGCCTCGAGGAAGGCTTGCCGCTTCTCGGCGGAGGCCTCGTGATGCAGGTGCAGCAGCACGAACTCGTCCACCGCGAAGCCGGGATCGGCCTGCGCCGCGAAGCGGGCCTGCCAGCCGATGGCCAGCGCCAGCGCGCACAGGCTGATCGCGGCGGCGAACTGGAACACGGTCAGTGCGCGGCGCAGCCATGCGCTGCCCGCAGGCTCGCTGCCTGCCCGGCCGGCCAGTGCCCGCGCCGGCAGGACGCGCAGCGCCATCCGCGCCGGCCAGATGCCGCATGCCAGGCCCGTTGCCAGCCCGATCGCCACGGCGACCAGCAGCGACGCCGGCGACAGGAACGCGGCCAGCGGCCGGTCCATCAATTCCGAGAACAGGGGCAAGAGCAGCCATGCCAGCAGCAGGCCGAGGCCCGTTGCGGCCAGGGCCACGGCGGCCGATTCGGAAACGAACTGCGTGGCCAGCCGGCCCGCGCCGGCGCCCAGCGTCTTGCGCACAGCGATCTCGCGGCCGCGCGCCAGCACGCGCACGGTGGCGAGATTGACGTAGTTGGTGGCGGCCAGCGCGAGGATCAGCAGCGCCAGTCCGGCCAGTGCCAGCACGCGCGCCTTCGACGCGCGCGCACCGCCATGGAAGACCGCGACGTCGGTGTCGAAGTAAGCCTCGGCCAGCGGCGTGACGGCCACTTCCACCATCGTGCCGCCCACCTTGCGCATGGCATCCGCCCCCAGCATTGCCGCCACCACGCGGTTCGCCTCCTGCTGCACCGGCGCGGCCATGGCCTGCGCCTGCACGCCCGGTGCCCTGGCGTACAGCTTGCCCGCCAGTCCCGTCCAGTTGTGCCGCTGCTGTTCGCGCTCGCCCGGCTTCCACAGCACCGTGCCCTCGCCCACCAGCGCGATATAGGGCAACGTGGTATTCGGCTGCGGCTCGGGCAGCAGCGCCAGCACGCGCAGCATGCGGCCGTTGACCTCGACTGTGCGGCCCAGTGCCGCCGCCGTGCCGAACAGGTTCGCGGCGCCGCGCGGCGTGAGCGCGAGCCCGTCCGGCCGGGCCAGCGCGGCCGCCAGGTCGCCCGCCAGTGCGCGTACGCCGAACATGGCGGGGAAAGTGGCGCTGACTTCGGTGAATTCGATATCCTGCAGCTTGCCGTTCACGTTGACCGTTTCCCCGTGGGGAATCATCACGCACAGCGTCAGCGGCAAGCCACTGTTGGCCGCCACATCGTAGGCGGGCAGCGGCATCTGCTCGATCCAGTGCGGCTCGGCCAGCAGTTTCAGCTTGTGCTTGAAAACATAGACGTTGCGGTTGTCCGGCACCGCGCTGTCATAGCTGAACGAGTAATGGACGAAGGCCAGCAGCAGGAAGGCGGTGGCCAGTCCGACCGCAAGCCCGAGCAGCATTGCGGCAGTGTGCATCGGCTGCCGGGCCAGTACCCGCCAGCCGATGCGGAAATCACGCAGGCGCATCATCAGTCTCCGTTTTTTTGATCTTGTCTGCTACGCAAGCATTGTGCCAATCCTTGACGCGGGCTTGCAGCGCCGAATGTGTGCGGCGCCGGACAGCGCGGTGTTCGGCAGCGGACAGCGAACGTTTTCTCTTCGATAAGTATGCGTTTGGCGAATGGCTGGCATCACAAATCAAAAGTTTGTTTATGACCGCGGCGCCCATATACTGCACTGCATCAACATTCTTTTCAGGAACTGACATGTCTACCGCACTCATCACCACGCCTGCTACCCGCGGCTATCTGGACACCGTGGGTCGCGTTGCCATGAACTTCTTCAGCAAGATGCTCGCCTTCGCACCGTTTGCCGCAGCCGCCTCGCATGGCAGCGCTTCGCAGTCGTCTTCGCTGCGCGAACGCGAAGCCCTGCTGCGCCTGGCAAAGAATTTCGACACATTGTCGCCGAGCCAGGCCGCCGAACTGCGCAACCTGGCAGGCCGCGACTGACCCGTTCTCTCGCACGATGAAAAAAGCCGGCATTGCCGGCTTTTTTTATTGGGTGCGCCCAGCATGGGCGCACTCCTGTGGGTGAAAGTCCCGCCGCGAGCTGACCACAGCGAGCGAAGTGAAGCGCAACTGCGGAAGAGTAATCGACCGTGGGAAGGAAGCGTGGAGCGTAAATCATGAGCCGAGGAACACGAATCGCATAGAAGGCGCTGCCAAGCAGGGCGAGCGGGCCCAAGACCGCGAAGCTCTTGTGGTCAAGGCGAAGCGGCGTAGATGCGGCGGTTGTGTGATGAAGGAGTGCGGCCCTTACCTGGGGACGCCCTGCCTCACGTCTGAAAGGACGGCGGCGTTGCCGTAGCAGGGTCTCAGCAGAGGTCATAGTAGTTGG